>NZ_KV793280.1:0-1335 GCF_001808425.1 Pseudomonas sp. HMSC08G10
GACTTCGGCGGCATCGGCCACGCCTTCCTCGCCGATCGCAACGGCCAGGTCATCGTCAGCCCCGACAAGGACCAGTTGATGAAAAACCTCAAGGACATCTACCCCGATGCCGCCTTGAAGGTCGAGCCAGGCATGCAGGACGTCACCCTCAACGGCCAGGATCGGATCATCTCCTTCGCTCCGGTCGAAGGCCTGCCTTCGGCGCAGTGGTACATCGGTCTGTCCATCGACAAAGACAAAGCCTACGCCGCACTGAGCCAGTTCCGTACCTCGGCGATCATCGCCATGCTCATCGCCGTGGCCGCCATCGCCGGCTTGCTGGGCCTGCTCATCCCGGTGCTGATGCGCCCGCTGACCACCATGGGCCGCGCCATGCAGGACATCGCCGAAGGCGAAGGCGACCTGACTCGCCGCTTGGCGGTGCAGCACAAGGACGAGTTCGGCGAGCTGGCCACGTCGTTCAACCGCTTCGTCGAGCGCATCCACGCCTCGATCAGCGAGGTGTCCTCGGCCACCCGCCTGGTGCATGACCTGTCGGAGAAGGTGGTTCACGCCTCCAATGCTTCGATCATCGGCTCCGAGGAGCAGAGCATGCGCACCAACAGCGTCGCCGCGGCGATCAACCAGTTGGGCGCGGCCACCCAGGAAATCGCCCGCAATGCCGCCGACGCCTCGCAACACGCCAGCGGCGCCAGCGAGCAGGCCAACGACGGGCGTCAGGTGGTGGACGATGCGATCAACGCCATGACCGCGCTTTCGCAGAAGATCAGCGAGTCGTGCGAGCAGATCGAGACGCTCAACGCCAGCACCGACGAGATCGGCAAGATCCTCGATGTGATCAAGGGCATTTCCCAGCAGACCAACCTGTTGGCGCTCAACGCCGCCATCGAGGCCGCCCGTGCTGGCGAGGCCGGGCGCGGTTTCGCCGTGGTCGCCGATGAAGTGCGCAACCTGGCCCACCGCACCCAGGAGTCGGCCGAAGAGATCCACCGCATGATCACCAGCTTGCAGGTGGGCTCGCGCGAGGCGGTGTACACCATGAACGAAAGCCAGGTGTCCAGCGAACAGACCGTGCAGGTGGCCAACCAGGCGGGTGAACGCCTGGCCAGCGTGACCCAGCGCATCGGCGAGATCGACGGCATGAACCAGTCGGTGGCCACCGCCACCGAGGAGCAGAGCGCAGTGGTCGAGAGCCTGAACCTGGACATCACCCAGATCAACAGCCTCAACCAGCAAGGGGTAGAGAACCTCAACGAAACCCTGCGCCATTGCGATGCCCTGAGCCAGCAGGCGGGGCGGTTGAAGCAACTGGTGGGCAGCTTCAGGATCTGAAGC
>NZ_KV793281.1:0-71133 GCF_001808425.1 Pseudomonas sp. HMSC08G10
GGCCAAGACCAAAGTGACCCGCCGTGAGGGCGGAAAGCGCCAGTGGCGCCCCCACCCAAAAAGGATATTCACACTATCTGCAAGCCCAAGCCCAAGCCCAAGCCCAAGCCCAAGCCCTCACATATCGTCGAAATACCGCTCATGCCAGTCCACCAACGGCTGCGGCGAGTTCAGCTTCTGCCCGTAGATCACCGAATAAGACAACACGTTCTGCACATACTGGCGTGTTTCGTCGAATGGGATCGACTCCACCCATACATCGAAGCTCAGGTGCTTGGCCCCTTTGAGCCACTGCCGTACCCGCCCGGGACCTGCGTTGTACGCCGCCGAGGCCAAGACCCGATTGCCATTGAACTGCCCATGCACCTGGCTCAGGTAAGCCGCACCAAGCTGGATGTTCTTGTCCGGATTGAGTACCTGCGAAGGCGAGGCCAGCGGAATGTTGAATTTGCGCGCTGTCTCCTTGGCCGTGGCCGGCATCAGCTGCATCAGACCACTGGCTCCCACACTGGAGCGGGCGTCTTCCATGAAGGCGCTTTCCTGGCGGGTGATGGCGAATACCCAGCTCGAATGCAATCCGCGCACCTTGGCTTCGCGCACCAGCGTGTCGCGGTGAGCCATGGGGAAGCGGATGTCCAGATCATCCCAGTACTGGGCCTGACTGATCGTACGGATCGCTGGGAAGTACCAGCGCAGGTCGTAGGCTAGGCGGGCCTGGGCGACCATCTCGTCGCGGTTGAAGTGGCGGCTAACGTGGTACCACTCACGACGACCCTCGACGATCTGGCCACGCGCATGGAACTCCAGGGCACGACGCACCCCGGGGGTGTTGCGCACCTTGTTGATGACCTGCTGGCTCAGCATCAACGGCTTGTTGTTGAGCTGGTAGGGCGTCTGTGCCCGATCGGCGGCCAGGAATCCATAGAAATCACGCTCGCGGGCCACTGTCTTGTACAACAGTGGGATCTGCGGGTTGTTCGGCTGCGCCAGCTCCAGGCTGCGGGCCTGCCAATAGCGCCACCGGTTGCTGCTGGCCAGGTCCTGAGGCAAACGCTTGGTCAACTCGTAGGCGTCTTCCCAGCGACCCAGGCGCAACAGCAGGCGCAGGCGCCACTCGCTGACGGTATTGTCACGCAGCTCGGGGTCGTAGCGAGTCATCAGGTCCAGGGCGCGTGGGTCGTAACGGCGTGCCAGGGTCAGGCCGATTTCGCGGGCGATGGCGACCTTCTCGTCGCGCGAGAAGTGCATGCGCTGGGCGTAGTCGTCGAGCAGTGACATGGCCCGCTCAGGGTCCTGACGCGCCAGGCGACGCAGGCCCAGGCTGACCACATCGGACATGGCTTCGTTGACGGGCATGAAACGCGACGGCTGGTTGAGCAGCTCCGGCTTTTGCGCCACATCGATCAGCAGTCGGCCCTGGGGGGCGAGGGTGGTCAGGGTCTTGACCAGGTTATTGGCCAGGCTGTAGTTGCGCGCCTGGGCCGCGAGTTTGGCCCGTTGCCAGCGTTTGGCCTCGGTCAGCTGGCCTTCGGCCGCCCACAGGCCGAACAGGGTGTCGCAGGCGGCAGGTTGCGACTTGCCGACGTTCCACAGTTTTTCGGCGCTGGCAAAGCCTTCGGCGCGCAGGCCGTGGGTGAGCTGGTACTGGCCGTTCAGGCAATCCAGCTCTGTAAAGTTGAGCTTGGGGTCGTAGTATTTGACGAAGGTGTTCCATTCGCCGCGTTCGGCCAGCCAGCGTAGCCAGCGCAGTTTCATCCAGTTGGCCTGGGGCAGGTCGCCATGCCGGGCGAGGAAACCTTCGATTTCTTCGTTGCTGGCGCTCTTGAGGCGGGCGGTAAGCTCGTCATAGGCCAGGTAAGGTGTCAGCGGATAATCGCGAAGCGCATTGGCGTAGCGCAGGTAAGGCCCCTTGTCGCCCTTGGCCAGGGCGCGCTTGGCCTCATCGTAATATTGACGCTGCTGAGTGATATCGATGGCCTGTGCCGCGCTCGCGGTGGTGGCGGTGAGCAGCAGGCAGGAAACGAGTTGGAACAGGCGGCTGCGCATGAGACGTCCGGGCAAGTGAACCAAGGAAAAGTGACGGCGAAGCCAGCACTGTTGGGATCTATTGCCTTAGCTTAGCCGTTTGCCGGCAGCGGGTGAAAGCACTGTGCTTGTATCCAATCATTATCTTCGACCGGATGTCGCAACGTCTGCGGGGTGCGGTCTGGCTAATGCCCGCAAGGGGCAAGTCAGGTAGAATGCGCGCCCGGTTTTTGGAGAAGATTATGACCCTGCTCAAATTCAGCGATGTGTCCCTTGCGTTCGGCGCCATGCCGCTGCTGGACAAGGTGTCCTGGCAGATCGCGCGTGGCGAGCGGGTGTGCATCATCGGCCGCAACGGCACTGGCAAGTCGAGCATGCTGCGCCTGGTCAAGGGCGAGCAGAAGCCTGACGACGGCGAAATCTGGCGTGCTCCGGGCCTGAAGATCGGCGAATTGCCGCAGGAATTGCCGGTTGCCGACGAGCGCACAGTGTTCGATGTGGTGGCCGAAGGCCTGGACGGCGTCGGCGCGCTGCTGGCCGAGTATCACCACTTGAGCCAGAACATTCAGGGCGACGCCGACCTCGAGAAACTGATGCACGTCCAGCATGAGCTCGAAGCCCGCGATGGATGGCGATTGCAGCAAGTGGTGGAAAGCACCCTGAGCCGTCTGCAGCTGCCCGCTGACAAGACCCTCGCCGAGCTGTCCGGTGGTTGGCGTCGGCGTGTGCTGCTAGCCCAGGCGCTGGTGTCCGAACCAGACCTGCTGCTGCTCGACGAGCCGACCAACCATCTGGACATCGGTGCCATCGCCTGGCTCGAGGAGGCCCTCAGCGGGTTCAACGGGGCCGTGCTGTTCATCACTCACGACCGTTCCTTCCTGCAAAACCTGGCCACCCGCATCCTGGAACTGGATCGTGGCGGTCTGATCGACTGGAACGGCGATTACGCCAGCTTCCTGGTGCACAAGGAGGCCATGCTGGCCGCCGAGGAAACCGCCAATGCGCTGTTCGACAAGCGCCTGGCTCAGGAGGAGGTTTGGATTCGCCAGGGCATCAAGGCCCGGCGTACCCGTAACGAGGGCCGCGTGCGCGCCCTGAAGGCCTTGCGTGTGGAGCGCGGCGAGCGTCGCGAGCGCCAGGGTAAGGCGAACATCCAGATCGAGGTTGCGGACAAGTCCGGCAAGCAGGTCATGACGCTTGAAAATGTCAGCTTCGCGCACGCCGATGGTCCCATGCTGGTCAAGAACTTCTCCATGGTCCTGCAGCGCGAGGACCGCATTGGCCTGCTGGGCGCCAACGGTACTGGCAAGACGACCTTGCTCAAGCTGATGCTGGGCGACTTGGAGCCCACTTCGGGCAAAGTCGAGCGCGGCACCAAGCTTGAGGTCGCCTACTTTGACCAGTTGCGCCATCAACTGGACCTGGAGAAGACGGTTATCGACAACCTCGCGCAAGGGCGGGACTTTATCGAGATCGACGGCCAGAGCCGGCACGTGCTCAGCTACCTGGGCGACTTCCTGTTCAGCCCACAGCGTGCCCGTACGCCGGTCAAGGCGTTGTCCGGGGGCGAGCGGGCGCGGCTGTTGCTGGCCAAACTGTTCAGCAAGCCGGCCAACCTGCTGGTGCTGGACG
Organism: Pseudomonas sp. HMSC08G10; assembly: GCF_001808425.1. Classification (NCBI taxonomy): domain Bacteria; kingdom Pseudomonadati; phylum Pseudomonadota; class Gammaproteobacteria; order Pseudomonadales; family Pseudomonadaceae; genus Pseudomonas; species Pseudomonas sp. HMSC08G10. The sequence continues at coordinate 3,658 of NZ_KV793281.1, forward strand.
AGCCGACCAACGACTTGGATGTGGAGACCCTCGAGCTGCTCGAGGAAGTGCTCTCCAACTTCAAGGGCACCGTGCTGATGGTCAGCCATGACCGGGCATTTCTCGACAACGTGGTGACCAGTACCCTGGTGTTTGAAGGCGAAGGCCGGGTGCGTGAGTATGTCGGTGGCTATGAGGACTGGATCCGTCAAGGTGGCTCGCCGAAGCTGCTCGGCGTGGCCGAGAGCAAGGGCGGCAAAGCCGAGCTGGGCAGCGCCGTAGTGGAAAAGCCTGCGGAGCAGGCGGCACCGGCTGCAAACGTTGCGGCTGCTGCGTCGGATCCGGCTAAGAAGAAGCTGAGCTACAAGCTGCAGCGTGAGCTGGAGGCGCTGCCAGGGCTCATCGATGAATTGGAGCAGCGCATGGCTGCGGTGCAGGAAGAGGTCAATGCCCCGGGCTTCTATCAGCGACCGATCGGTGAGACCTCGGCGGTGCTGGCCAGACTTGAGCAGATGCAAAGCGAGCTGGATACGCTGGTCGAGCGCTGGGCTGAACTGGAAGGGTAAGGCTGTCTCAGGCCATCAGGGGCGCTTGGCGCCCCGCCGCAGGCTTCGCCAGCCCAAACGATCAGAAGCTGGTGAAACCTGCGAGTGGCTGTTGGTGGGTCCAGGGGGCGTTTAGCCTTCTTTTTTCTGCAGGCGTACGGCCAGCACGTCGCAAGGCGCGCCATGCAACACATCGTTTGCGGTGGAGCCAAGCAGCAAGGCAAGACCGTGGCGGCCATGGCTGCCAACCACAATCAGGTCGCAGTTCTGGTCCTTGGCCAGTTGATGGATTTCCTGGCGTGGCTGGCCGTAGGTCAGGTGCGAATCGCCACGGTTGATGGTCGGGTACTTGTTGAACAGGCGATCCATGCGCTCCTTGGCCTGATCGAACTGTTGCTGCTGCAATTGCGACAAGTCCATCGGCACGTCGCCACCGAAGGCCATGGCCATGGGTTCGACGATGTGCACCAGCGAGACCTTGGCTCCAGTAGGTTCGGCGAGCTTCATGGCGCGCTTGATCACCGGGTCGCATTCTTCGGTCAGGTCGACAGCAACCAGAAGATGTTCGTAGGACATGGTGGTACTCCTGACATTTGCGATAGTAGAAGTATGGTCGCTTTCGGGCCGAGTGCCGAGAAACCTGGCTAACCAGCTCATTTGCAACGCTTTATGGAATCTACAGATATGACGGTATGGCTGGTGGTGTCAATCCTTGCGCTGATTCTGAGCCCCATGGCTTGGTTGCGCCCTTCGCGAAAACAGAGCGAGCAGATGAATCTGCGCCTGGAGGGCCGGCGCATGGGATTGGCCATGCAATTGGCGCCTCAGCAGTGGCCTCATTGGCTGGAAAAAGAGCCTCCCAGCCCCTGTCCGCAATACCATCGAGCCCGGCGCAAGGGCAGCAACGATACTTGGAGCTATTGGCAGGTCACGCCGGGAGTGTGGTGGAACCAGTGGCGCGAGCCCTGCGAAGACCCGCGTCTGAGTGAGGCCTTTGCGCGTCTGCCGGCAACGGTCTACAAGGTCGAAGCCGACAGCCGCATGCTGGCCCTGTACTGGAGCGAGCGGGGCGACAAGACTGTTTTGCAGGATATTGCCCGCGTGCTCGAAACCCTCGCTTGATCTCTACCCTCCCTGGGCCGCTTTTCGCGGCCCCGATAGCGTAACGCCTCTGCCGTGTGCCCCATTTTCCTCATTTACCAGTGCATTTCTGGGTGTATGGGGTGTCTATCTTCCCGATGAATGTGCCGCAATCACCGTCATCATGTTTGGTACCTGTGCGGTGCAAAATGACCGGAAAGTCGCGTTTTAAGGGTGCTTTCGAGCATTTGACAACGCCGATCTTTTCGGTGAATGTGTGCATACCCAAATCAAACGGGCGTATGAATTGAGCGTTTGTATGTCAGATCGCTCTTACAGAATCCCGACTATCGCGCTGACGGGTGTGCCTGGAAAGAAGGCTTGATCGGCTTTCGCACCAGCGATCGGCGTGTACAGTTCAGCTTCCATATCGTGGAGATCAGTTGATGATTTACGAAGGTAAAGCCATCACGGTTAAGGCTCTTGAAAGCGGCATCGTCGAACTGAAGTTCGACCTCAAGGGTGAGTCCGTCAACAAGTTCAACCGCCTGACCCTGGAAGAGCTACGCCAGGCCGTGGACGCCATCAAGGCCGACGCCGCCATCAAGGGCGTGATCGTCAGCAGCGGCAAGGACGTGTTCATCGTCGGCGCCGACATCACCGAGTTCGTCGACAACTTCAAGCTGCCCGAGGCCGAGCTGGTCGCCGGCAACCTGGAAGCCAATCGCATCTTCAACGGCTTTGAAGACCTCGCCGTGCCGACCGTCGCTGCCATCAACGGCATCGCCTTGGGTGGCGGCCTGGAAATGTGCCTGGCGGCCGATTACCGCGTCATGTCCTCGAGCGCCAAGATCGGTCTGCCCGAAGTCAAGCTGGGCATCTACCCAGGCTTCGGTGGCACCGTGCGCCTGCCGCGCCTGATCGGTTCGGACAACGCGATCGAGTGGATCGCCTCCGGCAAGGAAAACCGTGCCGAGGACGCGCTCAAGGTCGGCGCCGTCGACGCCGTGGTTGCCCCTGAACTGCTGCAGTCCGCTGCTCTGGACCTGATCAAGCGTGCCATCAGCGGTGAGCTGGATTACAAGGCCAAGCGCCAGCCAAAGCTTGAAAAGCTGAAGCTCAATGCCATCGAACAGATGATGGCCTTCGAGACCGCCAAGGGCTTCGTCGCAGGTCAAGCCGGCCCGAACTACCCAGCACCGGTCGAAGCCATCAAGACTATTCAGAAAGCCGCCAATTTCGGTCGTGACAAAGCGTTGGAGGTCGAGGCCGCAGGTTTCGCCAAGCTGGCCCGCACTTCGGTCGCCGAAAGCCTGATCGGCCTGTTCCTGAACGATCAGGAGCTCAAGCGCAAGGCCAAGGCCCATGACGAGATCGCCCGTGACGTGAAGCAGGCTGCCGTGCTCGGCGCCGGCATCATGGGTGGCGGCATCGCCTACCAGTCCGCCGTCAAGGGCACGCCGATCCTGATGAAGGACATCCGCGAGGAGGCCATCCAGCTGGGCCTGAACGAGGCCTCCAAGCTGCTCGGCAAGCGTGTCGAGAAGGGGCGCCTGACCCCGGCGAAGATGGCCGAGGCGCTCAATGCCATTCGTCCTACCCTGTCCTATGGTGATTTCGGCAACGTCGATATCGTCGTCGAAGCGGTGGTCGAGAACCCGAAGGTCAAGCAGGCAGTGCTGGCGGAAGTGGAAGGGCAGGTCAAGGAGGACGCGATTCTGGCCTCCAACACCTCGACCATCTCCATCAACCTGTTGGCCAAGGCCCTCAAACGTCCTGAGAACTTCGTCGGCATGCACTTCTTCAACCCGGTGCACATGATGCCGCTGGTAGAAGTCATCCGTGGCGAGAAGTCCAGTGAGGTAGCAGTTGCTACCACCGTCGCCTACGCCAAGAAGATGGGCAAGAACCCGATCGTGGTCAACGACTGCCCGGGCTTCTTGGTCAACCGTGTGCTGTTCCCGTACTTCGGCGGTTTCGCCAAGCTGGTCAGTGCCGGTGTTGACTTCGTGCGCATCGACAAGGTGATGGAAAAGTTCGGCTGGCCGATGGGCCCGGCTTACCTGATGGACGTCGTCGGTATCGACACCGGCCACCACGGTCGCGACGTCATGGCCGAGGGCTTCCCGGACCGCATGAAAGACGATCGCCGCTCCGCCGTCGATGCCCTGTACGAGGCCAATCGCCTGGGCCAGAAGAACGGCAAGGGGTTCTACGCCTACGAAACCGACAAACGCGGCAAGCCGAAGAAGGTCGCCGATGCCTCGGTGCTGGATGTGCTCAAGCCGATCGTCTTCGAGCAGCGTGAAGTGACCGACGAGGACATCATCAACTGGATGATGATCCCACTGTGCCTGGAAACCGTCCGCTGCCTGGAAGATGGCATCGTCGAGACTGCCGCCGAAGCCGACATGGGCCTGGTGTACGGCATTGGCTTCCCTCCCTTCCGTGGTGGCGCGCTGCGTTACATCGATTCGATCGGGGTTGCTGAGTTCGTCGCCCTGGCCGACCAGTATGCCGATCTGGGGCCGCTGTACCACCCGACCGCGAAGCTGCGCGAAATGGCCAAGAACGGTCAGCGCTTCTTCAACTGAGCGCCCAACGAGTTAGAGCGAGAGTATTGATATGAGCCTGAATCCAAGAGACGTGGTGATTGTCGACTTCGGTCGCACGCCGATGGGTCGTTCCAAAGGTGGCATGCACCGTAACACCCGTGCCGAGGATATGTCCGCGCACCTGATCAGCAAGCTGCTGGAGCGCAATGACAAGGTCGATCCGAAAGAAGTCGAGGACGTGATCTGGGGCTGCGTCAACCAGACCCTGGAGCAGGGCTGGAACATCGCCCGCATGGCGTCGCTGATGACCCAGATCCCGCACACTTCTGCGGCCCAGACCGTGAGCCGCCTGTGCGGCTCGTCGATGAGCGCGCTGCACACCGCCGCCCAGGCGATCATGACTGGCAACGGTGATGTGTTTGTCGTCGGTGGTGTCGAGCACATGGGGCACGTCAGCATGATGCATGGCGTGGATCCCAACCCGCACCTGTCCCTGCATGCCGCCAAGGCGTCGGGCATGATGGGCCTGACTGCGGAGATGCTCGGCAAGATGCATGGCATCACCCGCGAGCAGCAGGACCTGTTCGGCCTGCGTTCGCACCAGTTGGCCCACCAGGCGACGGTCGAAGGCAACTTCAAGGACGAGATCATCCCGATGCAGGGATATGACGAGAACGGTTTCCTGAAGGTCTTCGACTACGACGAGACCATTCGCCCGGAAACCACCCTTGAAGGCCTGGCGTCGCTCAAGCCGGCGTTCAACCCGAAAGGGGGTACCGTCACCGCTGGTACTTCGTCGCAAATCACTGACGGCGCTTCGTGCATGATCGTCATGTCCGGCCAGCGTGCCATGGACCTGGGGATCCAGCCTCTGGCGGTCATCCGCGCCATGGCGGTGGCCGGCGTCGACCCGGCAATCATGGGCTACGGGCCGGTGCCGTCGACCCAGAAAGCCCTCAAGCGTGCCGGCCTGACCATGGCCGACATCGACTTCATCGAGCTCAACGAAGCGTTCGCCGCGCAGGCCCTGCCCGTGCTCAAGGACCTGAAAGTGCTCGACAAGATGGATGAGAAGGTTAACCTGCACGGCGGCGCGATTGCGTTGGGTCACCCGTTCGGTTGCTCGGGAGCGCGGATTTCCGGCACCCTGCTCAACGTCATGAAGCAAAAAGGCGGTACCCTCGGCGTCGCCACCATGTGTGTCGGCCTGGGTCAAGGCATCACCACTGTCTTCGAACGCGTCTGATCGCGTCAATGACAGCAACCGGGGCCTTGTGCCCCGGTTTTTGTTTTTTACAGGATTTGTTTCAAGAGGTGGGCGACATGCAGATACAACCCGGTGTGTACCGGCATTACAAAGGGCCTGAGTACCGTGTGTTCGGCGTTGCGCGGCACTCCGAGACCGAAGAATGGGTCGTGTTCTACCAGGCGTTGTATGGCGAGTTCGGGCTTTGGGTGAGGCCGTTGACGATGTTCCTGGAGTCTGTCGAGGTTGACGGCGAGCAGGTGCCACGCTTTGCTTTGGTCAAGGCCGAAGAGGGGCGATTCGAGCAGCCTGGTGTAGCGCAAGGCTGAACCTGAGCGCTTGACCTCACCCTGTTGCCACTATATATAGCGGTGCCGCGTCTGGCACCTGACGCGTTTTTCATCTTCAGATTCAGGAATACTCCGATCCATGGGCAAATCGCTGGTCATTGTGGAATCCCCGGCCAAGGCCAAGACCATCAACAAGTACCTGGGCAGCCAGTACGTGGTGAAGTCGAGTATCGGCCATATCCGAGACCTCCCCACCAGCGGTTCGGCCAGCGCCACCAAGGAGCCGGCGGCCAAGCGCGGTAAGACCGCGTCCGAGGCCCCCGCGCTGTCGCCGAAGGAGAAGGCGCGCCGCCAGCTGGTCGCCCGCATGGGGGTCGACCCGGAAGCCGGCTGGAAAGCCAAGTACGAAATCTTGCCCGGCAAGGAAAAGGTCATCGACGAACTGCGTCGCCTGGCCAAGGATGCCGACACCATTTATCTCGCAACCGACTTGGACCGCGAAGGGGAAGCCATCGCCTGGCACCTGCGCGAGGCTATCGGTGGTGATGACAGCCGCTACAAGCGCGTGGTGTTCAACGAGATCACCAAGAAGGCCATTCAGGAAGCCTTCTCCCAGCCAGGCGAGCTGGACATCGATCGGGTCAACGCCCAGCAGGCCCGGCGCTTCCTCGATCGCGTGGTCGGTTACATGGTCTCGCCGTTGCTGTGGGCCAAGATCGCCCGTGGCTTGTCCGCCGGTCGGGTGCAGTCGGTGGCCGTGAAGCTGGTAGTGGAACGTGAGCGGGAAATTCGGGCCTTCAATCCTGAAGAATACTGGGAAGTGCATGCTGACCTGGGGACCGCCAAGAATGCCAAGGTGCGCTTCGAAGTGGCACGTGAGAAGGGCGAAGCCTTCAAGCCGTTGAACGAAGCCCAGGCCATGGCGGCGCTTGAGAAACTCAAGGCTTCCAGCTACAGCGTTGCCAAGCGCGAAGACCGCCCGACTAGCAGCAAGCCGTCGGCGCCGTTCATTACCTCGACGCTGCAACAGGCCGCGAGCAACCGCCTGGGCTTTGGTGTGAAGAAAACCATGATGATGGCCCAGCGTCTCTACGAGGCGGGCTACATCACCTACATGCGTACCGACTCGACCAACCTGTCGGTCGATGCGCTGGATATGGCGCGCAGCTACATTGAGCGCGAGTTCGGCAAGCAGTACCTGCCGGAAAAGCCAGTGGTGTATGGCAGCAAGGAGGGTGCCCAAGAAGCGCACGAAGCGATACGCCCCTCTGATGTCAACACTCATCCGACCAAGCTCAGTGGCATGGAGCGTGACGCCGAGCGCCTGTACGAATTGATCTGGCGCCAGTTCCTGGCGTGCCAGATGCCTCCTGCGCAATACCTGTCCACCAGCGTCACGGTCAATGCCGGTGACTTTGAATTGCGTGCCAAGGGCCGCATCCTCAAGTTCGACGGTTATACCCGTGTACTGCCTCAGCAGAGCAAGCCGGGCGAAGATGACGTGTTGCCGGAAATGGCCCAGGGCGAGTCGCTCAAGCTCATCCAGCTCGACCCGAGCCAGCACTTCACCAAGCCGCCGGCGCGCTACACCGAAGCCAGCCTGGTCAAGGAAATGGAAAAGCGCGGGATCGGTCGACCATCGACCTACGCGGCGATCATCTCTACCATCCAGGACCGCGGCTATGTGACATTGCACAATCGCCGCTTCTACTCCGAGAAGATGGGCGACATCGTCACTGAGCGTCTGTCGGAAAGCTTCTCCAATCTCATGGATTACGGTTTCACCGCCGGCATGGAAGAGAACCTCGATGACGTCGCCCAGGGCGAGCGCGACTGGAAGAACGTTCTGGATGAGTTCTATGGCGATTTCAGCAAGAAGCTGCTGGCTGCCGAATCCGCCGAGAACGGTATGCGTGCCAACCAGCCGACCCTGACCAACATTCCCTGCAAGGAATGTGGTCGACCCATGATGATCCGTACCGCCTCCACTGGCGTGTTCCTGGGATGCTCGGGTTACAGTCTGCCACCCAAGGAGCGCTGCAAGGCCACCGTGAACCTCGTACCGGGCGATGAAATCGCTGCCGACGATGAAGGTGAGTCCGAGTCCTTGGTCCTGCGTGGCAAGCACCGTTGCCCGATCTGTTCCACGGCGATGGATGCTTACCTGCTGGATGAAAAGCACAAGCTGCACATCTGTGGCAACAATCCGGACTGTGCCGGTTACGAGATCGAGCAGGGCAGCTATCGCATCAAAGGCTACGAAGGGCCTAGCCTGGAATGTGACAAGTGCGGTAGCGAGATGCAGCTCAAGACTGGCCGTTTCGGCAAGTTCTTCGGTTGCACCAATCCCGCATGCAAGAACACCCGCAAGCTGCTCAAGAGCGGTGAGGCAGCGCCACCGAAGATGGACAAGGTGGACATGCCCGAGCTCAAGTGCGAGAAGGTCGATGACACTTACGTGCTGCGCGACGGCGCCTCGGGGCTGTTCCTGGCTGCCAGCCAGTTCCCGAAGAACCGCGAAACACGCGCGCCACTGGTGCTGGAGATCATCCCGCACAAGCACGAGATCGATCCGAAGTATCACTTCTTGTGCGATGCCCCACAGAAAGATCCCGACGGGCGTCCGGCGGTGATTCGCTATAGCCGCAAGACCAAGGAGCAATACGTGCAGTCCGAGGTCGACGGAAAGCCGACCGGCTGGAAGGCATTCTTTGACGGCAACAGCTGGAAAATCGAAGACAAGCGCTGATCCAAAGTGCTGAAAGGGGGCCGCAAATCGGCCCCCTTTCTTTGTGACATTGAGCTTGCGGCGGGGCAGGGCAATCCCTGACACTGGGATATCGCCTTGCAGCCTCAGGGAGGTCACTGAAGATGGCCCAGGAACTCTACACCCGCACCAATCAGAAACTCTTCTTCGCCGGGCTTGCCCTGGAGTCCATGGCCAAGGCTGAAGGTAGCCAGGCGATGAATGCCCAAGGCCTGATACAGGCCGAGCGCGAGTCTGCACTGTTTCACTTGTATGGCGCTTTACTGGGGCTGTGCCATGAAATCGCAGGTTTCTACCGCTTGCCCCAGGCTGCGGCGTCGCGGGTAGAGCTTTTGCTCAACGACGAGACGCTGGATGGCATTGCCATTCCTGAGGTGGCCGAGCTGCTTGAGCTGGTGCGTCAGCCAGAAACTTGGCTTGCCCAGATGCTGCGTGCTTATGCCGATTTGTTCCGACCGCCGGTCGCCAAAAAAGCCCCTAAATCCGATGTCACCCAGCCGCTGATCCAGGCCGTGAATTTGGACGAGCCCGAGCAACCAGCGCTTTCCCGGCAAGAGCTGGAAAGTTGGCGGGCCAACCTCAAGGACGTGGTTCGGCGCTTTCGTGACGCGTTGAGTGAGTGCTGATAGCGCTGGCGGCTGGTACAATAATCGCCTTTCGTGAAAAGCAGGCCCTATATGTCAACGTCCTTTCTAGAAATTGTCGAGTTGCCTGATGGCCGGATTGAACTGCGCCGCGCCGAGGACGAGGGTTCCCTGGTGACCCTGGATTTCTCCGAGGACGCCAAGGCCTTCCTGCAGGGCCAGCATGTTGAAGTGGCCAAGGCCATGTTGAGCGTGGGTGTGCAGATGGCAGGTCGCCTGGTAGAGGGCGATTTCGAGCGTGACGAAGGACCGCGCGTTTTGCACTGAGCACCGCGCTCCGATTCAGGGATTGGATTGAGACAGGCAAAGCCTGAACATCAGCCGAGGCGGATGTTCAGGCTTTGTGCGTTTCCGGTGTTGGCAGCGCGGATCAATTGCTGGCGTGCATTAGCATTGACGTTGCCAAGCCAACTGACGACGGTGTGACTGTGGCCCAGGCGTAGCGCTTCACACGCTAGTTGCAAGGCGCTCTGGTTTGCGCCTGGTTGCAACAGCAAAATACGTTCGCGGTTCAGGCCGGCATCACGCAACCAGGCCTGGGTCAGGCTGACAGGGGGCGCGATGAGCGTCAGCCAGCGGGTTTCGTCCTCTTCGCTCAGCTCGCGCAGGATCGGGGCCAGCAGGCCCTGGCAATGACCTAGAGCGCCGCGCAAAGACAGTTCGCTGAACAACTCCGGCTGGGTGCCCTTGCGCGGCTGCTCACCGGCAGTGTCTCTAGGCTTGAGACCTGGCAGCGCCGGCTGGGCCAGGAAGGCTTCGAACAGCGGCAACTGGGCTTGCTGGGGTGTGTGGATGAACTGCTGCATGACGCCTCCTGGATCAGCGGCGAATGACGCCGACACTCAAGCCCTCGATCACCAGTTCCTGTTCTTTCAGGTCGACTTCGATGGGGGCGAATTCGGGATTCTCGGCGATCAACCAGACCTTGCTGCCTTCGCGCTTGAAACGCTTGACGGTCACTTCGTCACCGATGCGGGCGACCACGACCTGGCCGTTGCGGGCCTCCCGGCAGGTGTGGACCGCCAGCAGATCACCGTCGAAGATGCCGATGTCCTTCATGCTCATGCCGTGGACACGTAGCAGATAGTCGGCGCGAGGATGGAAGAAGGCTGGGTTGATGTTGCAGGATTCTTCGATGTGTTGCTCGGCGAGGATCGGTGCGCCGGCAGCGACCCGGCCGATGATAGGCAGGCTGTTCTCTTCTGCCTTGGCCTCAAGCCCTGGGATGCGAATGCCGCGGGAGGCGCCCGGGGTCATTTCGATCGCTCCTTTGCGGGCGAGCGCCTTGAGGTGCTCTTCGGCCGCATTGGGCGATTTGAAACCAAGCTCCTGAGCGATTTCCGCGCGGGTCGGCGGAAAGCCGTTGTCTTCCAGGCAGCGTTTGATGAAGGCCAGGATTTCAGCTTGGCGTGGCGTCAGTTTAAGCATGGCAAGCGCTCTGTCTTTTTATACAGTGACTGGGATTATATACAGTGGCTGGCCAGCTGCAAGCACTGTGGGCCGGGAAAACACGTCACTGTGTGGTGCATATAGGGCGAAGCCTACGCCAACCGTGGCTTGCAGCGAATGTTTCAATGCTGTGGTTAAATGGCGACTGGCGGGTCACGCGTCTTGACAGATGAAAGCTTGAAACGTATGTTTCAAACAACTGTTTGTCAGACGGAGTAGTCATGGCCCAATCGGAAACCGTTGAACGCATTCTCGATGCTGCAGAGCAGCTGTTTGCGGAGAGGGGGTTCGCGGAAACCTCGTTGCGGCTGATCACCAGCAAGGCCGGGGTCAACCTGGCGGCGGTGAACTACCATTTCGGCTCCAAGAAAGCCCTGATCCAGGCGGTATTCTCGCGTTTTCTCGGCCCGTTCTGCTCCAGTCTCGAACGTGAGCTGGATCGTCGTCAGGCGCGCCCCGAGCCCAAACCGAGCCTGGAGGAGTTGCTCGAGATGCTGGTCGAGCAAGCGCTGGCCGTGCAGCCTCGCAGCAACAACGATCTGTCGATCTTCATGCGCCTGCTTGGCCTTGCCTTCAGCCAGAGCCAAGGTCACCTACGTCGATACCTCGAAGACATGTACGGCAAGGTGTTCCGCCGCTACATGCTGCTGGTCAACGAAGCCGCGCCGCGTATCCCGCCGCTGGAGCTGTTCTGGCGCGTGCACTTCATGCTTGGGGCTGCCGCTTTCAGCATGTCGGGCATCAAGGCGCTGCGTGCCATCGCCGAAACCGACTTCGGCATCAATACCTCGATCGAGCAAGTGATGCGCCTGATGGTGCCGTTCCTCGCCGCTGGCATGCGTGCCGACAGTGGGGTCACCGATCCGGCCATGGCCGCCGCGCAACTGCGACCGCGCAGCAAGAGCGGTACCGCGCCAGCGCCAGCCAAGGCCTGACACTGTGCGCTAAGAGGCGCTTGGGCTAAGCTAGCGCCCATGCCTGACCTCGACTTTCTGCAAATCTCTCTTGCCGACCAGCGCCTCTACGGATTCACCCGTGGGGCACTGCGCGTGCGCCTGGAGGTGTCCACGGCGCGAAACGGTGCCGGGGAGCTCAATGGCTCCGGCTGTACGCCGCGAGGCCTTCACCAGGTCCGCGCCAAGATCGGTGCCGGCCTGCCGCAGGGCGCTGTACTGCGCAGCCGGCGCTGGACGGGCGAGGTCTGGTCCCCGGCGCTGCATGAGCAGTTTCCCGGGCGCGACTGGATCCTGAGCCGCATTCTCTGGCTCAGTGGTTGTGAACCTGGGGTCAATCGGCTTGGCAAGGTCGACACCTTTCGCCGCTACATCTACCTCCACGGTACGCCGGACACTGAACCTATGGGCATCCCGTTGTCCCATGGTTGCATACGTCTCAGGAACAGCGACTTGATCGCGTTGTTCGATCGGGTACCGAACCATTGCGCGGTGCGGATCGACGAGTCCGCCTGCCCGCACTGGGGCGTGCTGCCCCTCCCATGAAGGAATCCAATATGACTGCCCGCCTGCAAGGCTCCCTGATGGTGGATATCGCCGGTAAATGGCTGACCGCCGAAGACCGTCATCTCCTGCGCCAGCCCGAAGTGGCCGGCCTGATCATTTTTGCCCGCAACATCGATAGCCCTCGCCAGGTGCGTGAGCTGTGCGCCTCCATCCGTGCTGTGCGCCCCGACCTCATCCTGGCTGTCGACCAGGAGGGTGGACGGGTCCAACGCCTACGCCAGGGGTTCGTACGTCTGCCGGCCATGCGTGCGATCGCCGACAATGCCAACGCCGAATACCTGGCCGAGCAGTGTGGTTGGCTGATGGCGACCGAAGTGCAGGCTGTAGGCCTTGACCTGAGCTTCGCTCCGGTGCTTGACCTGGATCATCAGCGCAGCGCTGTAGTCGGCAGCCGTGCCTTCGAGGGTGACCCGGCGCGCGCCACCCAACTGGCGGGGGCGTTCATCCGCGGTATGAATGCCGCTGGCATGGCTGCTTGTGGCAAGCACTTCCCGGGGCATGGCTGGGCGGAAGCCGACTCTCACGTGGCTATACCTACGGATGAGCGCAGCCTTGAGCAGTTACGCCAGGCGGACCTGCTGCCTTTCATTCAGCTAAGAGGCCAATTGGCGGCTGTGATGCCTGCGCATGTGATCTACCCGCAAATCGATAACCAGCCGGCCGGGTTCTCGCGTCGCTGGCTGCAGGACATCCTGCGCGGTGAGATGGGGTTCGAGGGGGTGATTTTCAGTGACGACTTGTCCATGGCCGGTGCCCATGTGGTGGGTGATGCTGCCAGCCGGATCGAGGCGGCCCTGAGCGCCGGTTGCGACATGGGGTTGGTGTGCAATGACCGGGCAGCGGCGGAGCTGGCATTGAGCGCGGCCCAGCGGCTGAAGGTCGAGCCATCGCCGCGGATCGCGAGGATGCGCGGACGTGGCTTCGCCCGCACCGATTACCGCCAGCAGCCGCGTTGGCTGGAGGCGCTGGGTGCTTTGAAGGAAGCACAGTTGGTCGATTGATTTGGGGTGCCTTGATTCGGCGCGATCTGGTGGAGCGACGAAAGCGTCCTCCACAGATCAGCGACTGCGCTTGCCAGGCAGTGGCGCAAACAGTGCCTCGATCTCCTCATCGCCCAAGCGCCATTGGCCAGCCGATCCGCCATCGAGCAGGCCGGCTGCCAGGGCTGCCTTTTCCTGTTGAAGCTGCTGGATCTTTTCTTCTACCGTGCCTCGGGTGATCAGCTTGAACACAAACACCGGCTTGTCCTGGCCAATGCGATAGGCGCGGTCGGTGGCCTGGCTCTCGCTGGCTGGATTCCACCACGGGTCGTAGTGGATCACCGTGTCGGCAGCCGTCAGGTTAAGGCCCGTGCCGCCGGCCTTGAGGCTGATCAGGAATACCTCGCTTTCGCCGGTCTGAAACTGCTGCACAGGGGTGCGTCGGTCACGGGTGTCACCGGTCAGTAGGCTATAGCGGACATTGCGCTTGGCAAGTTCGGTCTCGATCAACGCCAGCATCGAGGTGAATTGCGAAAACAGCAGCACCCGGCGCCCCTCGCTGAGCAACTCCTCGAGCATGTCCATCAAACTGCCGAGCTTGCCCTTGTCGGCCTGGTTGCCCTTGGCCTCCACGCCCTTGACCAGGCGAAGGTCACAGCACACCTGGCGCAGCTTGAGCAAGGCATCGAGGATGACGATCTGACTGCGCGCCGCCCCATTGCGGGCTATCTCGTCACGGACTTTCTTGTCCATGGCCACGCGCACGGCTTCGTAGGTGTCGCGCTGGGCATCGCTGAGCTCGACCCAGTGGATCATCTCGGTTTTGGCCGGCAGCTCGGTGGCCACCTGTTCCTTGGTCCGGCGCAGCAGGAATGGTCGGATGCGACTGGCCAGATGCGCCATGCGTTCGGTATCGCCGTGGCGTTCGATCGGTGTGCGGTAGTCCTGGTTGAAGCGCTTCAGATCGCCCAGCCAGCCAGGCATCAGGAAGTGGAACAGCGACCATAGCTCGCCCAGGTTGTTCTCCATCGGGGTGCCGGTCAGGCACAGGCGCTGGCCTGCCTTCAGATCGCAGACCGCTTGGGCTGCCTTGCTGGTACTGCTCTTGATGTTCTGCGCCTCGTCGAGAATCAGCAGGCTCCAGTGCACTGAACGCAGGTGCTCCAGGTCCCGCGGGAGCAGGGCGTAGGTGGTCAGGATCACATCGTAGTCGTGCAGCGCGGTGAAGTGCTTGCTGCGGCCCGGGCCATGCAGTGCCAGGACGCGAAGTGCGGGAGCGAAGCGTTGGGCTTCATCGAGCCAGTTGGGCACAAGGCTCGTGGGCATCACCACCAGGGCCGGTTGCTCCAGGCGTGCACTTTGTTTCTCAAGCAGCAGGTGGGCAAGGGTCTGCAGGGTCTTGCCCAGGCCCATGTCATCGCCCAGGATGCCGCCAGTGCCCATTTCGCGCAGGGCCTGCAGCCAGCTCAGGCCTTGCTGCTGGTAGGGGCGCAGCTCGGCCTTGAGCCCCTTGGGCGGCTTGATCTGCAAATCACGCGCATCGCGCAGCCGTCGGCCCAGCTCACGCACATGCTCGCCGCCTTCCCAGTGCAGGGGCAGGTGCTCGATATCGTTCAGTCGCGCCGCATCGGCACGCTCCAGGCGCAGGGATGGGCCGACAGCATCTTCATGCAGGTAGAGCTCGCCGAGGGTGCCCATCACCGCTTTGATCCGGCCATAGGGCAGGGCGACACGCAGGGCAGGGCTGTCCTGGCGGCCGCGGTTGAGGTCGATGAGCAGGTGTTCATCGTCGCTACGTCGGGCCAGTTCGCCGGCGCGCAGCAGTTCAGGACTGGTGCGCAACAGCTGCAGCACGATCGGCAGCAGGCTGTGGCGTTGCCCATCGACCACGATACCCAGCTCGAGATCGAACCATTCATGGCCCGGCGCTTCTTGGACGGTGGCGTACCAGTCGTCCACCTCCTGTAGATCGAAGGCGAAATCCCGAGGAATGTCGATCTCCCAGCCGGCCTGACGCAGTTTGGGTAGCCCTTCGCGGGCAAAGCGCAGCCAAGCCTCATCGTCGGGTAGCTGGAGCATCTCGCCTGCGCTGTCCGGCAGAGCTTTGCTCTGTCGGGTGGCAGGCTTGAAGCCCAGTTCGCGCAGGGTTTGGCGAAAGGCTTGCTCGGCCTTGGGCTGGCGACGGATGCGCTGGCTGGTTTCGCCTACCAGGCGGCTCAGGGGCTTTTCGTCGGTACCGCTGGCCAGCAGGCCGTCATAATTGAACGCCAGCGCAGCGCGATGCTGCATCTGACGCTGCATGCGCCCGGTCTTGGGCATGTAGGCACTGAATTCCAGGCTGCCCAGGGTCAGGTGCGGACGTGGCTGGATGTCATCGTGCTCTTCGCTACGCACGGCGGTAGGGGTGGGGACTTGGCGGTTCAAGGCGTTCAGGCGGTGACTCAAAGGGACAACCAGGTGTTCGGGTACGATGGGCGCGCGCGCCAGCTGGCTGGCGATGAATGGGTCCAGGTTATGTTGCAGTCTGCCGGTTTGGCGGGTCTGTGGATTGACGTAATACAGCGGGTCGAGCGGCAGGACCTGCAGCGGTGTGTCGCTGTCGTGATGCCAGACGCCCCGATACGCGCCGTCCTCCAGTCGGACCCAGCGAAACTCGGCGGCCTGGTCCGGGCCAGGAGTCAGCGGCTCCTGCTGCTGGTCGAACAGCAGGCGACCGCTTGCCAATGCGTACTCGAGGAGTTCGGAACCCTTTTTCCCCTCCAGACGGGTTACTGGCGAGACGACGTTGCTGTTTTGGGCGCTGATCAGGCGCAGCAGCCGCGCATCGGCTTCGGTCACATAGCGTGGCGTGTAGTAGATCATTTCCGGCAGCGAGGTGATCCTGCTCAGCTTCAGTGTGCCGTCGCTCTGGCGTGTGCCTTTCACCGCCTCCAGCCGACATTGTGCCTGGTTCAGGCTGATCTGGTAGTAGATGGCCGGCCCTTTGCGCGAAGGGCTTGGATTGGCCGGCGCAGACTCGGGCGTTTCCAGTGCCTTGACCCACTGGCTCAGCTCCGGGGGAAGGGACAGCCCGTCGCTGGCGTCATGATCATCGAGGGACGCGTGCAAATGGAAAAGTGTCGCAGCGCAATGTTTGCAGTTGACGCCCACAGGACAGCTACAGCGGCCCAGTACCCGCAGCCTGCCAGCGTTCGGCTCGAGAAGGATCTTCTGAGTGTAGCGCTGGCCTGCCGAGCCCAGGCAGGCAGCCTCTATCGTTCTGTCATGGATCGAAAGCGTTTTTGTCCGGCCCTGCGCCGCGTAGTTCTGTCCACGGGCGAGCGCTCCGTCGTCGAAGTCCGCCTTCCAGCTTTCATCACGCTGAAGCAGGCGCCGCACATCGCTCTCGCTCACCTCACTGCTCCATCATCTCCGGATCCATCACCGGCATCTTGCGCATGCCAGCGGGTGTCACCTTCAGCAGTACGGCAAGGTGCCCGCCGTCGAGGAAGGTCAGCTGGTTGCCTTTCATGTTGCTGTTGCTCTGCTTGAACTGCTCGCTGCGTACCACGGCACCATTGCCATCGAGTTGGTTCACCCAGAAGTTGGCCTGCACGGCGATGAAGCGGCCATCGGCGATGCTCAGGTTGCCCTCGATGGGGAAATGACCGAACTGCTCCTGGCCTGCACTCAGGGCGATACGGCTCGGTTCGCTGCTCACTTCCTGCTGCCAGGCCTTGTGCATCAGCACGGTGTAGTCGGCGGTGGCTTGCAAGCGGGTGACTTCGTCCTCCAGCGCCAGTGGGCGCTCGGCGCCCTTGTCCAGGCGGGGGGCGCCGGCGCTCCAATCTTCGGGGGCGAACGGGCTGGTTACCGCAGGTACGGCGTTCTGCCGCACCAGGATCATTTCCACCTGATAAAGGCCTTCGGCGAAGGCGGCCGGCGCGAACAGCGTCAGCATCAAGGTCAGGCAACGAATGGCACGCATGGATCTTCCTTAGGCAGGCTGTGGGGTCAGGCGCTCGAACAGCGCCTCCAGGGTGTTGAAACGTTCATCGGGGCGCTCCATCGGCACGAGGAAGCGGAACTGCGTGGCGCCCTCGAATTTGTAGCGCTTGGGCTGGCCCTGGATCAGCTTGATCAGGGTCAGCGGGTCGACCGGGGTTTCGGCCTCGAACTCGAGCTTGCCGCCATTGGGGCCGGCATCGACTTTCTTGATGCCGAGTTTTTCCGCCTGCAGCTTGAGCAGGGTCAGGCGCATCAGGTTCTTGGTCGGTTCAGGCAGCAGGCCGAAGCGGTCGATCATCTCCACTTGCAGGTCCTTGAGGCCCTCTTCGTCGGCGGCCGAGGCGATGCGTTTGTAGAGAATCAGACGGGCATGCACGTCCGGCAGATAGTCCTCGGGAATCAGCGCCGGTAGGCGCAGGTTGATCTCCGGGCCGCCACCAAGCGGTTGCTCGAGGTTCGGCTGGGTGCCCTTGCGGATGGCCTTGACGGCGCGCTCGAGCATTTCCATGTAGAGGGTGAAGCCCACGGCCTGAATCTGCCCGCTCTGGCCTTCGCCGAGCAGCTCGCCGGCACCGCGAATCTCCAGGTCGTTGGTGGCCAGCACGAAACCTGCACCCAGGTCCTGGGTGTTGGCGATGGCCTCGAGGCGTTTTTCGGCATCGGCGCTGATCTGCTGGCGCGGCGGCGTCAGCAGGTAGGCGTAGGCCTGGTGGTGGCTGCGTCCGACCCGGCCGCGCAACTGGTGTAGCTGGGCCAGGCCGAACTTGTCGGCGCGTTCGATGACGATGGTGTTGGCGCTCGGCACGTCGATACCCGTCTCGATGATGGTCGAGGCCACCAGCACGTTGAAGCGCTTGTGGTAGAAGTCGCTCATCACCTGCTCGAGTTCGCGCTCGCGCATCTGGCCGTGGCCGATGCCGATACGTGCCTCGGGTACCAGTTCGGCCAGCTCGGCGGCGCATTTCTCGATGCTCTTGACGTCGTTGTGCAGGTAGTACACCTGGCCGCCACGCAGCAATTCACGTAGCAACGCCTCTTTGACCGTGCTCTTGTTCTGCTCCATGACGAAGGTGCGCACCGACAGGCGTCGCGCCGGCGGGGTGGCGATGATCGACAGGTCCCGCATGCCCGACACGGCCATGTTGAGGGTGCGCGGGATGGGGGTGGCGGTCAGGGTAAGG
The DNA here is from genome assembly GCF_001808425.1 of Pseudomonas sp. HMSC08G10. NCBI lineage: Bacteria > Pseudomonadati > Pseudomonadota > Gammaproteobacteria > Pseudomonadales > Pseudomonadaceae > Pseudomonas > Pseudomonas sp. HMSC08G10. The sequence goes on from NZ_KV793281.1 coordinate 21,881, forward strand.
ATGTCTACCTCGCTGCGCAGGGCCTTGAGCTGTTCCTTCTGGCGCACACCGAAACGGTGCTCCTCATCGATGATCACCAGGCCTAGGTCCTTGAAGCGCACGTCGTCCTGCAGCAGCTTGTGGGTGCCGATGAGAATGTCGATCTTGCCTTCGGCCAGGTCCGCGGCGGCGGCGCTGACTTCTTTGGCCGACTTGAAGCGGCTCATCACCTCGACGGTCACCGGCCAGTCGGCGAAACGGTCGCGGAAACTGTTGTAGTGCTGCTGGGCGAGCAGGGTGGTAGGCACCAGTACTGCCACCTGGCGGCCACTGTGCACGGCAATGAACGCTGCGCGCATGGCCACTTCGGTCTTGCCGAAGCCGACGTCGCCGCACACCAGGCGGTCCATCGGCTTGCCGGCGAGCATGTCGGCGCGCACTGCCTCGATGGCCGATTGCTGGTCCGGGGTTTCCTCGAACGGGAAGCCGGCACTGAAGGTGGCGTAGTCTGCGGCCGGATCGGCGAATGCATGCCCCTTGCGGGCGGCGCGGCGGGCATAGATGTCGAGCAGTTCGGCCGCCACGTCACGGACTTGCTCGGCGGCTTTGCGCTTGGCCTTTTGCCAGGCTTCGGAGCCAAGGCGGTGCAGTGGGGCCAGGGCATCGTCGCTGCCGGTGTAGCGGGCGATCAGGTGCAGGTTGGCCACCGGTACGTAGAGCTTGGCGCCCTCTGCATATTCCAAGGTCAGGAACTCGGCGGCCTGGCCTTCGATTTCCAGGGTGGCCAGGCCCAGGTAACGTCCCACGCCGTGGTCGATATGCACCACTGGTGCACCTTCGCGCAGTTCGGTGAGGTTCTTGATGACGGCATCGTTGGCCGCCTCACCACGTTTTTCACGACGCCGGCGCTGCATCACGCGCTGGCCGAACAATGGGCTCTCGGCGATCAGGGCCAGGCCTGGGTCATCCAGCAGCAGGCCGTCGTCGAGCGGGGCGATGGTGATCGCCAGGCGGTCCTTGCCGGTGACGAAGTCGGCCCAGCCTTCGACGGTTTGAGGGCGCAGCTTCAAGCGCTCGAGCAGTTCCAGCAGCACTTCGCGGCGGCCGGCCGATTCGGCGGTGAACAGCACGCGTCCGGGGAACTGCTCGAGGAAATTCGACAGCTCCGCCAGTGGCTGGTTGGCCTTGGCTTCGATCGCCAGATTCGGCAAGGCTCGCGCCGGGAACCGTAGGCGACCCGCGCCGGTTTCGATCTCGTCGCTGCTGACCACGACCCGGGGCCACTGCTTGAGCTGGGCGAAGCAGTCCTCGACCGGCAGGAACAGCTCGGCCGGTGGCAGCAGGGGGCGGGACAGGTCGCCGCGGCGCTCTTCGTAGCGTCCGCGCACATCGTTCCAGAAATGCTCGGCTGCCTGTTCGACACCCGGCAGGGAGAACACCTGGGTGTCGGTCGGCAAGTAGTCGAAGAGGGTCGAGGTTTCTTCGAAGAACAGCGGCAGGTAGTACTCGATACCGGCGGGAATGATGCCGCTGGTCAGGTCCTGAAAGATCGCGCTGCGCCGGAAATCCACGTCGAAACGCTCACGAAAGCGCGCCTTGAAGCGGGTGACCTCGTCCTTCTGCATCGGGAACTCGCGGGCCGGCAGCAGGCGAACCGAGTCGACCTTGTCGATCGAGCGCTGGGTCTCGGGATCGAAGGTGCGCAGGGTCTCGATCTCATCGTCGAACAGGTCGATCCGGTAGGGCAGCTTGCTGCCCATGGGGAACAGGTCGATCAGGGCGCCGCGCACGGCGAACTCGCCATGCTCGTAGACCGTGTCGACGCAGCGGTAGCCGCTGGCTTCCAGGCGCGTGCGCATTTGTTCGACGTCGATCGTCTGGCCCACATCCAGCACCAGGCTGCTGCCCAGCAGGAAGCGGGTCGGGGCCAGGCGGTGCAGGGCGGTGGTGATCGGCACCACGAGGATGCCGTGATCGAGCTCAGGCAGCCGATAGAGACTGGCGATGCGCTGGGAAATGATGTCCTGGTGGGGCGAGAACAGGTCGTAGGGCAGGGTTTCCCAATCGGGGAACGGCAGCACCGGCAGGTCGGGCGCGAAGAAGCGCAGCTCCTGTTCCAGGCGGTCGGCAGCCTGGCTGTCGGCGGTCAACAGCAGGGTGAAGCGACCGGCGCTGCTGGCGGCTTCGGCGATGGCCAGGCTCAGGGCGGCCCCGGGCAGGTTTCCCCAGGTTTGTTTGCCGGCCGTGGCCGATAATTGCGGTAGGCGCAGAACTGACACGGGAGATTGGACTCCAAGCGTTGCGGCAAAGAGGACAATTGTACCGGTGCCGGTGCGCGCTGTCAGGCTCGGAAGGGCTTGGCGACGGGCTCGAGCGGCGGCGACAGGCGCTCATTGCCCGATACGTCGAGGGGCGTCATAATGTAGCCCCTTTTTTCTCCCCCTACATGTGGAAGGTTCCCGTGACTCAGAAGCCCGACCAGTGTCTTGGTGAGTGGATCGATCGTGAAGCCCTGGCTGAAGCGATGATCCCGCTTATCGGTCAGCTCTACCGCAACAATAACGTGGTGAGCTCGATCTATGGCCGCAGCCTGATCAATCGTTCGGTTATCTCGATCCTCAAAGCCCACCGCTTTGCCCGTCACCGTCAGACCGACGAAACCGAGCTGTCCGTCCACGAGACATTCCCCCTGCTCAAGGCCATGAGCGAGCTGAAACTGGGCGCCGCTTCGGTCGACCTGGGCAAGCTGGCAAACAAGTTCAAGCTCGAAGGCAACGGCCGCAGCGTCGAGCAGTTCGTGCGTGAAGAACTGGCCGATGTCGTCGGTCAGCAGAACCTGTCCGCCCGCAAGGGCACCGACGTCGTCCTGTACGGCTTCGGTCGCATCGGCCGCCTGCTGGCGCGTATCCTGATCGAGAAAACCGGTGGTGGCGACGGCCTGCGCCTGCGTGCCATCGTCGTGCGCAAGGGCGCCGAGAACGACCTGACCAAGCGTGCCAGCCTGCTGCGCCGCGACTCGGTACATGGTCCGTTCGACGGCACCATCGTCATCGACGAAGAGCACAACACCATCACCGCCAACGGCAACCTGATCCAGGTGATCTACTCCAACGATCCGGCCTCGATCGACTACACCCAATACGGCATCGACAACGCCCTGCTGGTGGACAACACCGGTAAATGGCGTGACGCCGAAGGCCTGGGTCAGCATCTCAAGTGCCCTGGCATCGATCGCGTGATCCTCACCGCTCCGGGCAAAGGCGCGCTGAAGAACATCGTTCACGGCATCAACCATGGCGATATCAGCGCCGATGACAAGATCATCTCCGCTGCGTCCTGCACCACCAACGCCATCGTACCGGTGCTCAAGGCTGTCAATGACCAGTACGGCATCATCAACGGCCACGTCGAAACCGTTCACTCGTTCACCAACGACCAGAACCTGATCGACAACTTCCACAAGGGCAGCCGCCGCGGCCGCGCCGCGCCGTTGAACATGGTCATCACCGAGACCGGCGCAGCCACCGCTGCCGCCAAGGCACTGCCTGTGCTCAAGGGCAAGCTGACCGGCAACGCCATTCGCGTGCCGACGCCGAACGTCTCGATGGCCATCCTCAACCTGAACCTGGAAAAGGCCACCAACCGCGACGAGATCAACGAGTACCTGCGCCAGACCGCCATGCACTCGGAACTGCACAAGCAGATCGATTACGTCAGCTCCCAGGAAGTGGTCTCCACCGACTTCGTGGGCTCGCGCCACGCCGGTGTGGTCGACGCCGAAGCGACCATCTGCAACGACAACCGCGTTGTCCTGTACGTCTGGTACGACAACGAGTTCGGTTATAGCTGCCAGGTGGTGCGTGTGATGGAAGAGATGGCTGGTGTGAACCCGCCAGCGTTTCCACGCTGATCCGCTTGTAATGCGTTGAAGAAACGGGAACCTTCGGGTTCCCGTTTTTTTATGCCGTGTGCGGGCCTATTCATGGGTAAGCCCGCGAAGAGGTCAGTACGGCCAGTCGAGAAACTTGAAATTGCGTACAGGTCTTCTGCTTACCCTGATGTTCCTGGCAGGTTGCGACCAGGCTCCGAGCGTGGAGCGCTTTGGCGGTCCAACCATGGGCAGCAGCTACAGCATCCAGTATGTCCGCGAGCCAGGTGGGCCGTCGCGCCTTGAGGCGCAGGAGGCCGTGGAAGCGATCCTGCGCGATATCGATGAGCACTATTCAACCTACCGTGGCGATTCTGCGGTCAGCCGCTTCAACCAGTTGCAGGCAGGCCAATGCCAGGCGCTGGGAAAGGACATGCTGGCGCTGGTCGGGTTTGGTCAGCGGTTGGCCGAACAAAGCCAGGGCGCTTTCGACCTGACCGTCGAGCCATTGCTCGATCTCTGGGGCTTCGGCCCTCAGGCGCGCCAGGAGCAGGTGCCTGACCCGTTGCAGTTGGCCCAGGCCCGTCAGCGCGTCGGCTACCACCACTTGCGCATCGATGGCGATACCCTGTGCAAGGACGCCGCAGTGGAACTGGACTTCAACAGTATCGCCGCAGGCCACGCTGTGGACCTGATCGCCGAGCGCCTTGGGGCGATGGGCGTCGCAAGCTTTCTTGTCGAAGCCACGGGCGAACTCAAGGCTGTGGGTCGCAAGCCCGATGGCGGTCCGTGGCGAGTGGCTCTGGAACTGCCGCGCGAAGACCGTCAGGTCGCGCGCCAAGTCATCGCCGTGGATGGTCTGGCTGTATCGACCTCGGGTGACTATCGGCATTATTTCAAGGACAATGGCCGGCGCTATTCGCACACCTTCGATGCCCGCCTGGGGCGTCCGGTCGAACATGACCTTGCTGCTGTCACCGTGCTCGATGCCTCGGCGCTCCAAGCCGATGGCTACTCGACCCTGTTGTTGATCCTGGGGCCGGAACAAGGCTGGGACTTCGCCGTCGCCCATGGTATTGCCGCGGTGCTGGTGACCCGGGCCGAGGGTGGCTTCGTCTCTCGTGCTACGCCTGCGTTCGAGCGGGCACTGAAAGGCGAGTGAAAGCGCAAACACGGATGATCGTCGCCAGGGAATCGGTGAATGACATGTAGTGCAGGCAAAATTGGCCTACGACGCGACCAAGGGTTAATGTGCGCGGCGTTCACGCTTGATTAGACTGCACCCGAATTTTCTCATGGCGCCCCGGCGACATGATCGTGCCCCGCGGCCATCCGGTCGGCGGGCCAGTTCTGAAGGAGTACGCATGGCTGTCTATAACTACGACGTAGTGGTGCTGGGTTCCGGCCCGGCCGGAGAAGGTGCGGCAATGAATGCCGCCAAAGCAGGACGCAAGGTGGCCATGGTCGACAGCCGTCGCCAGGTCGGCGGCAACTGCACTCACTTGGGCACCATTCCGTCCAAGGCCCTGCGTCACTCGGTGCGCCAGATCATGCAGTTCAACACCAACCCGATGTTCCGCGCCATCGGTGAGCCGCGCTGGTTCTCCTTCCCCGATGTGCTCAAGAGCGCCGAGAAGGTGATCTCCAAGCAAGTGGCCTCGCGCACCGGCTACTACGCGCGCAACCGCGTCGACGTGTTCGTTGGCACCGGCAGCTTCGCCGATGAGCAGACCGTCGAAGTGGTGTGCTCCAATGGCGTGGTCGAGAAACTGGTCGCCAAGCACATCATCATCGCCACCGGCTCGCGTCCGTACCGTCCAGCCGATATCGACTTCCACCACCCGCGCGTCTACGACAGCGACACCATCCTCAGCCTGAGCCATACCCCGCGCAAGCTGATCGTCTATGGCGCTGGTGTGATCGGTTGCGAATACGCCTCCATTTTCAGTGGCCTGGGCGTGCTGGTCGAGCTGGTGGACAACCGCGGCCAGCTGCTGAGCTTCCTGGATTCGGAAATCTCCCAGGCGCTGAGCTACCACTTCAGCAACAACAACATCACCGTACGCCACAACGAGGAGTACGAGCGGGTCGAAGGCTTGGACAATGGTGTGATCCTGCACTTGAAGTCGGGCAAGAAGATCAAGGCCGATGCCTTGCTGTGGTGCAACGGCCGTACCGGCAACACCGACAAGCTGGGCCTGGAGAACATCGGAATCAAGGTCAACAGTCGCGGCCAGATCGAGGTCGACGAGGCCTACCGCACCAGCGTGCCGAACGTCTATGGCGCCGGTGACGTGATCGGCTGGCCGAGCCTGGCCAGCGCTGCCCACGACCAGGGGCGTTCCGCCGCTGGCAGCATCGTCGACAATGGCAGCTGGCGTTTCGTCGATGACGTACCGACCGGCATCTACACCATTCCGGAGATCAGCTCGATCGGCAAGAACGAGCAGGAGCTGACCCAGGCCAAGGTGCCGTATGAAGTGGGCAAGGCCTTCTTCAAGAGCATGGCCCGTGCCCAGATCGCCGGTGAGCCTCAGGGCATGCTGAAGATCCTGTTCCACCGCGAGACCTTGGAAATCCTGGGTGTACACTGCTTCGGCTACCAGGCCTCGGAGATCGTCCATATCGGCCAGGCGATCATGAACCAGCCCGGTGAGCAGAACAATCTGAAGTACTTCGTCAACACCACCTTCAACTACCCGACCATGGCCGAAGCCTATCGGGTAGCGGCCTACGACGGCCTGAACCGGCTTTTTTGAGCGGCTCCGGCCGGTGGCCTGAGCCGGTCGGGGAGTCCGGATTCAGCCCTTCCCAAGGGTGGTCATGGCCAAACCGGGAAAGTCTGTAATCAGGCTGTCTACGCCAAAGTCGGCGAGCCGGCGCATCAGCGCCGGTTCGTTGACCGTCCACACCGATACGTGCAACCCCTGACGCTGTGCCTTGAGCAGGCGCTCGGGCGTGCACAGTGTCCAGTTCAAGGCCAGCATCTGGCAGCCATAGTTCTGGGCCACCTTCAGCGGGTCGAGCCAGGCGTACTCGGCGACCAGTCCGCGAGACACATCCGGCACCAGTTCCAGCGCGGCGCCAAGTACTTCCCGGGAGCTGGAGGTGATGGTGATCTTGTCCAGCAGGCCGTACTGCTGCGCCAGCTCGCGAATCGCCAGCACGGTACTGGCGGCCCGGGTACGCGAGGCGCTCTTGACCTCCAGTTGCCAATGCGCGAAAGCGCACTTCTCGAACAGTTCTTCCAGGCGTGGGATGGGGCAGGGCTGCACCCAGCCCGGGCCGCCCTTACGTGCATCGTAGGTGACCAGCTCGGCGGCGGTGTGCTCGACCACCTTGCCGCGCCGACCGGTGGTGCGCTTGAGCGTCGGGTCGTGGATCACCATCAGCTCGTTGTCGGCCGACAGGTGCAGGTCCAGTTCGCAGCGATCGACGCCATGTGACAAGCACTGGCGGAAGCTGTTCAGGGTATTCTCGGGCGCTTCGCCTTTGGCGCCGCGATGGCCATAGATCAGGGTCACGTTCGTTCCTTCAGGTCAAAATGGAAAAGGCTCAAGAGGCGGGGTCGTTCTGTTCCAGCGCCTGGCGTCGTTGTTGTTGCTGGCGCTGCAGGATGTACCGGGCCAGCAGTTGGCGCTGGGCGTCGGTCATGTCGATGAATTCGGTGCCGACCTCGTGATTGCCTTCCGGGCGTGGGTCGCAGTGGGTGACCCGCGCGCGCAGCAGTAGGCCGAGGGCACGGGGCATGAGGATCATCTTCACTGCCAGTCGCGTACCGGGGGCGATGGGCGTTGCGTGGGCGAACTCGATGCCGCCTTCGGAGAGAATCACCCGCCGGGGCTTGCCGATTTCACCCAGCAGGGTCTGGGCGAGCACCGCGCTGAGCAGGTCGATGCGTTTGTTTTGTACCCGCAGGAAGGCCGCGAGGGTGCGGTCCTTCTCGCTCAACTGGCGCATCAGGTGCTGGGACTCGAAGTCGGCCAGGTGCAGTTCGCTGAGCAGATTGAACAGCGGTGAAGCATCCTGCAACAGGTCTGTCTCCTGGCCTTGGGCCGTGTCCAAGGCGTTGATTTCAAGTGCGATACTGTCTTCGATGCGGTAGTATTCGCGGCGATCTTCTTCGTCTAGTGTCGTCATGGCGAACCCATGGTTACGGCGGTGGTCCGAGTGTAAAGCCGCTGCAGGCGCCCTGCCACAAGGACGTTCCCTTTCATCCGAACAAGCCCCGACATGTTCAGACCTCTTTTCGTATTCATTGGCACCCGCTACACCCGTGCCAAGCGTCGCAACCACTTCGTCTCGTTCATTTCGCTGACTTCGATGATCGGCCTCGCCCTTGGCGTGGTGGTGATGATCGTGGTGCTGTCGGTCATGAACGGCTTCGACCACGAGATGCGTACCCGCGTGCTGGGCATGATCCCCCATGCCACGCTCGAAACCGGCCAACCGCTGGACAACTGGTCGGGCCTTGCCCAACAAGTAAAGCAGAATCCACAGGTGCTGGCGGTCGCGCCCTTCACCCAGATGCAGGGGTTGCTGACTCATGACGGCAAGGTGCAGAAGGTGCTGCTCAACGGCATCGACCCTGCGCTGGAGCGGCAGGTATCCATCATCGAGAATTTCGTCCTGGAGGGCAGCCTCGACAAGCTGGCGCCGGGCGAATGGGGCATCATGATCGGTGACAAAGCCGCGGCCAAGCTGGGCGTGGGTATCGGCGACAAGCTGACCTTCGTCGCCCCGGAGGTCAGCGTGACCCCGGCGGGCATGTTCCCGCGCATGAAGCGCTTCACCGTGGTCGGCACTTTCCACGTTGGCGCCGGCGAAATCGACGGTTACCTGGGCCTGACCAACATCAGTGACCTCTCGCGCCTGCACCGCTGGAAGGCCGACCAGGTCCAGGGCCTGCGCCTGAAGTTCGACGACCTGTTCCAGGCCCCGCGCGTGGCCTGGGATATCGCCCAACGCCTGGGCGAGCAGGAGTTCTACACCCGCGACTGGACTCGCAGCCACGGCAACCTGTACCAGGCCATCCGTATGGAGAAGGCCATGATCGGCCTGTTGCTGCTGCTGATCGTGGCAGTGGCGGCGTTCAACATCATTTCCACACTGGTGATGGTGGTCAACGACAAGCGTGGCGACATCGCCATCCTGCGTACCCTCGGCGCCACGCCGGGGCAGATCATGGCCATCTTCATGGTCCAGGGGACGGTGATTGGCGTGGTCGGCACGTTGATCGGTGCCGTCGTCGGCATCGTCGCCGCACTCAATGTCAGTGCGGTGATCGCCGGCATCGAGAAGCTGATCGGGCACAAGTTCCTGAACGCGGATGTGTACTTCATCGATTACCTGCCGTCGCAGATCATGGCCGAGGACGTCTGGATGGTCTGCGGTGCGGCGTTGGTCCTGAGTTTCTTCGCCACCCTGTATCCGGCCTGGCGTGCGGCCCGCACCCAGCCAGCAGAGGCGCTACGTTATGAGTGAGTCGCGCATGAATAAAGCCGTACTGAGCTGCCGCAACCTGGGCAAGTCCTACGAGGAAGGGCCGGAGTCGGTGAAGGTGCTGTCCGGGTTGAACCTGGAGCTGCATGCAGGTGAGCGGGTGGCTATCGTCGGCAGCTCCGGCTCCGGCAAGAGTACCTTGCTCAACCTGCTCGGCGGCCTCGACACCCCGACCCAGGGCAGTGTCTGGCTCGCGGGCGAGGAACTGTCTGCCCTTGGCGAGCGCGCCCGTGGCCTGCTGCGCAACCGTGCGCTGGGCTTCGTCTACCAGTTCCACCACCTGCTGCCGGAGTTCACCGCCCTGGAGAACGCCTGCATGCCGCTGCTGATCGGCCGCACGCCGATCCCCGAAGCGCGTGAGCGCGCCGAGGCCCTGCTCAAGCGGGTGGGCCTGGGTCATCGTCTGAACCACAAGCCGGCCGAACTTTCCGGTGGCGAGCGCCAGCGCGTGGCAATCGCCCGTGCCCTGGTCAACCGCCCGGGCCTGGTGATGCTCGACGAGCCCACCGGCAACCTCGATCACCACACCGCCCTTGGTATCCAGGAATTGATGCAGGAGCTGTCCAGCGCTTCGCAGACGGCGTTCCTGGTGGTCACCCATGACTTGAACCTGGCGCGTCAGATGGACCGCGTGCTGCACCTGGAAGACGGCCGTCTGGTGCCGATCTGAGTCGATTGCACGGCGCGGCATGGGCTGCGCCGTAACCTTTTTTCATTGGGTGTTCTCGTACATGTTCAGACCCTTGCCCTTGTTCATCGGTGCTCGCTACACCCGTGCCAAGCGCCGCAACCAATTCATCTCGTTCATTTCCATGACCTCGATGATCGGCCTGTCTCTGGGCGTGCTGGCGATGATCGTGGTGCTGTCGGTGATGAACGGTTTCCAGCGTGAGATGAGCTCGCGCATCCTTGGGCTGGTGCCACACGCCAGCATCCTGGGGGTGCAGCCGCTGAATGACTGGCGCAAGGTGGCCGATGCGGCGCTGAAGAATCCTGCCGTGGTCGCAGCTGCGCCCATCACGGAAATGGAAGGCATGTTGTCCTATAAGGGGGCGATGCAGCCGATCCAGGTCAGTGGTATCGACCCGGCCGAGGAGGGCAAGGTCTCCATCGTCGGTCAGCATATCGTTCAGGGGCGCCTGCAGGACCTGGTACCCGGCGAGTATGGCGTGGTCATCGGTGAGCTCACCGCGCGGCGTTTTCGTCTCAATACCGGCGACAAGCTGACGCTTATCGTCCCTGAAATCAGCAAGGCCCCTGGCGGTATCACGCCGCGCATGCAGCGCTTGACCGTGGTCGGCATCTTCAAGGTGGGCGCCGAGCTCGACGGTTCCCAGGCTTACATCCATGTTGCCGATGCCGGCGACATGCAGCGCTGGGCGTCGGGTAGCGTGCAGGGGGTGCGCCTGAAACTGCACGACCTGTACGCCGCACCCCAGGTGTCCAAGGCAATCGCCGCAGGCCTGGGCGATGCCTATCGCGCCGATGACTGGTCCCACACACAAGGCAGCCTGTTCAGTGCCATGAAGATGGAAAAGACCATGATCGGCCTGTTGCTGATGATGATCATCGCGGTGGCCGCATTCAACATCATCGCCACATTGGTGATGGTGGTGAACGACAAGGGTTCGGACATTGCCATCCTGCGCACCATCGGTGCGACGCCTGCGCAGATCATGGGGACCTTCATGGTCCAAGGCTCGCTGATCGGTATCGTCGGTACCTTGATCGGTGGTGTGCTCGGCGTGATCGCGGCCCTCAATGTCAGCCAGATCGTGGGCTGGCTGGAGCGGATCAGCGGGCAGCACATCTTCACGTCCGACGTGTACTTCATCAGCAGCCTGCCCTCTGACCTGCAATGGGGAGATGTGGCGATCATCTGCACCGCGGGGCTGGTCATGAGCTTCCTGGCCACCCTTTATCCCGCGTATCGGGCTTCCCAGGTGGAGCCGGCGATGGCGCTGCGTTACGAGTGATCTGAAGGGGCCATGGCGGCCCCTTCACAACGTTTCGGGCAGCTCGATCACGAACCGCGTCCAACCCTGCGCGCACTCGGCGCGGATGCTTCCGCCATGGGCCTGGATGATCGAACGGGTAATCGCCAGACCCAATCCCGCATGTTCGCTGCTGCCTTCCCGTCGGGCGGGATCTGCCCGATAGAAACGGTCGAAAAGCCTGGGCAGAACAGCCGGTTCAATTGCAGGACCGGTGTTGGCGACGACGATGTGAGCCCCGGGCTGCAGCGACACACGGATCTCCCCACCTTGCGTCGTGAAACGCAGGGCGTTGTCCAGCAGATTGGACAATGCCCTGCGTAGCATATGTCGGTCACCCTCCAGCCGCGCCTCGCCTTCGCGCACCAGGCGCACCTCGGCGTCCTCGGCCAGCGGCGCGTAGTATTCCAGCAAGGCATCCAGCTCCACCGCCAGGTCCAACGCCTCGCGGTTGGGCATTAGCAGGCCGTGATCGGCCTTGGCCAGGTAGAGCATGTCATTGACCAGTTGGGCCATCCATTGCAGTTCCTCCAAATTGCCGTGCAACGCCTCGCGATACTCGTCGAGGCTGCGTGGACGGGTGAGGGTGACCTGGGTGTGGGTCAGCAGGTTGGACAGCGGTGTGCGCAGCTCATGGGCGATGTCGGCGGAAAACGCCGACAGGCGCTGAAAGGCATCATCCAGGCGTTGCAGCATGGCATTGACGGTGGTGGCCAGCTCGGCCAGCTCCTCGGGCATCTGGGCCACGGGCAATCGGGTGGTCAGGGAACGGGCATTGACCCTGGCAGCCACTTCGCCCATTTGGCGCAAGGGCCGCAGCCCGCGCCGAGCAGCCCAGGCGCCGAGCAGGGCGGTGGCCAAAGCCGAGAGGCCGACGGTCAGCCAGATCAGACGCTGCATGCCTTGCAGGAAGTGTTGGTGGTGGGTGATGTCCAGCAAGAGGGTCAATTGGGCCGAGTCTGGGCTGCCTTCGTCCAGTTGGATGCACAGGCTGCGGTAGTCAACGCCATCGGCATGCAGGGTGGTAAGCCCGGTGTGGCTGGGGGTATCTGGCAAGTCGTTGCGGCTGTCGAACCACAGCGCGCCATCCGCACCGCGGATGCGCAAGGCCAGATCGGCCTGGTGGCTCAGTTCGTTGCGAAGGGCGGGCAAGCGCGACGCCAGGTCGGCAGGGCGGGTGACGCCTTCGAGCAAGGTGCGCATCAAGGACAGCCGGCCATTGAGCAGTTGCTGGTCCAGTTCGATGAAGTGCCGTTCGCTGGCGCGGCTGAACAGCAGGCCGGCGGTCAGCGAGACGGCCGCCGTGCAAACGGCGAACAGCAGGGCCAGACGCCCGCCTAGGGACACGCGCGGCATCAGTCGTGGCGCTCCTCGAGTACGTAGCCCATGCCGCGCACGGTATGGATCAGCTTGTTGTCATGGTGATCGTCGATCTTCAGGCGCAGGCGGCGGATCGCCACCTCGATGACATTGGTGTCGCTGTCGAAATTCATGTCCCAGACTTGCGAGGCGATCAGCGATTTGGGCAGTACCTCGCCCTGGCGGCGCAACAGCAGTTCGAGCAGGGCGAACTCCTTGGCGGTCAGGTCGATACGTTGGCCGGCGCGTTCGGCGCGGCGGCGGATCAGGTCCAGGCGCAGGTCGGCCAGACCCAGTTGCGTATCCTGGCTGGAGTTGGCGCCCCGGCGAAGCAGCGTGCGCACCCTGGCCAACAGCTCGGAGAAGGCGAAGGGTTTGACCAGATAGTCGTCCGCGCCCAGCTCCAGACCATGGACCCGGTCTTCCACGGCATCGCGGGCGGTGAGGAACAGTACTGGAGTTTCCAGGCCAGCCTGGCGTACCGCCTGGAGGATCTGCCAGCCGTTGCGCCCCGGGAGCATGACATCGAGAATCAGCAGGTCATGATCGCCAGTCAAGGCCAGGTGCTGGCCGGTGTCGCCATCACAGGCGAGTTCGGTGGCAAAGCCGGCTTCGCTGAGCCCTTGGCGCAGGTATTGGCCGGTCTTGACCTGGTCTTCGACGATCAGCAGTTTCATGTCCTGTCCATAATTCGAAAAGTACGCACCTGCCTCGGTGGGGCGGGGAAGCCCGCGTTCGCAGGAGGTGACGGCTGAAATGATACGTGACTCCGGCAAGCGGCAACCAAGCTGACAAAGTTGTAATCCGACTGTCAGCTAAGCGCCAGCGGAGCCTTATAGAGTGAGTCTCATCCTGCTGCGTCTGTTTGGAGTCTTCATGAAGCACCTGTTCATCGCCGCCGCCCTGGCCCTGGTCAGCCTGCCCATTTTGGCAAGCGAAGCAAAAACCTTCGCGTTCGGCGAACCAGCCCCGGCATCCAAGGCCACTCGCACCGTGGAAGTCATACTCAAGGACATCGCCTTCGAGCCGGCCGGCCTCGAGGTCAAGGCGGGCGAGACTGTGCGCTTCGTCCTGGTCAATCAGGGCAAACTGCCCCACGAATTCAACCTGGGCGACGCGGCCATGCATGCCGCGCATCAGAAGCAGATGATGGCCATGACAGGCATGAGCATGAACCATGAAGGCATGGACCACGGTGCGATGATGGGCGGGCACGGTCATGACGGCGGCAATACGGTGCTGGTGCAGCCTGGCCAGCGTGCCGAGTTGACTTGGACCTTCCGCAAGTCTGCGCCTATCGAGTTCGCCTGCAACGTGCCGGGCCATTACCAGGCCGGCATGGTCGGGAAACTGACCATCGAGTGACTTCGACCCCAAGGCGGGATGCAAAACCGGTAGAATGAGGGCCATCACGAGTCTTCAGGTCAGGTCCATGCATCCCGCCGCCGAACATTCCCCGCTGGGCAAGTCCAGCGAGTACATCGCCACCTACACCCCTTCGTTGCTGTTCCCTATTCCGCGCGCGGCCAAATGGGCCGAGTTGGGCGTGACCGCCCAAACCCTGCCGTGGCAGGGCGTGGACTACTGGAACTGTTTCGAGCTGTCCTGGTTGCTGCCTTCGGGCAAGCCGGTGGTGGCCATCGGTGAGTTCGCCATTCCGGCCGATTCGCCCAACATCATCGAATCCAAGTCGTTCAAGCTTTACCTCAACTCCTTGAACCAGACTGTCTTCGCCTCCACCCGCGAACTTCAGGTTTGCCTGGAGAGAGACCTGTCCGCCGCCGCGGGCAAGTCTGTCACTGTTCGGGTTCGTACCTTGGCGGATGTCGAGGCCCAGGGCGTGGTAGCGCTGCCAGGCCATTGCATCGATGATCTGGATGTAAGCATCAGCAACTACGAGCAGCCCCGGCCTGAATTGCTGCAATGCGACCCGCAGCGCGTTGTCGAGGAGGCAGTGCACAGCCATTTGCTCAAGTCCAACTGCCCGGTCACCGGGCAACCGGACTGGGGAAGTGTCGTGGTGGCGTACAAAGGCCTGGCGCTGGATCATGCGAGTCTGTTGAGCTACCTGGTGAGCTTCCGCCAGCATTCGGACTTCCATGAGCAGTGCGTCGAACGCATTTATCTGGATCTCTTGCGCCTGCTCAAACCGGAGCACCTGACCGTATATGCGCGCTATGTGCGTCGTGGTGGCCTGGACATCAACCCTTACCGCAGCACCGGGGCGATCAGCCCAGACAATCAGCGGCTCGTTCGTCAGTAAGTTTGGCGTTGTCCGCGGCGGGCTCTGTTCGCGACACAAGGCCGCTCCTACAGCACGATGTCCGTAGGAGCGGCCTTGTGTCGTGAGAGGGCTGCGCAGCAGCCCCGGATGAGCAGGGTCAGATACCCATGCTGTGGAGATAGTTGGCAATATTGCGCAGTGTGGCGGTCAGGTCGGGGTGGTCGACCTCGAAGCGTTCAATGGCGAGGTTCACACCGTCAACCAGGTTGTTGTCGGGGGTGGCTTCCTCAAGCTTGAGTTGCGCCTCTATCTGCCTCGCTTCCTCGTGCAGACTGGCCAGTTCTTCGTCCGACAGCGGTACATTCCGATCCAGTTGCTCGCGCAGGCTATTGAGTCGCTCTTGCAGTTCGCGGGCGGGCATTGGGTGTTCTCCCTCTATGGCTTGGCAAGGCATGGACCTTCGCGGTGGTGCAAAGGTTCTGGCCTGTTTCCAAGCGTAATCCACCTGCAGGCGCTTTGCATGATCGGCGTCAACGACCCTGTATCAGGGCTTTTCGCCCTTGCGCCGGCGCAGGGCGATGTCCGCCAGGCATGTATCCAGTGCTTCCAGATGGTCGATCACCGAGTGTACGCCGAGTCCGAACAGCTCCAGGGTGGCCTTGCCGCGGGCCAGTTCGCGCGCCTGCTCGGTCATGGCTTGCCACTGGCTGGAGCCGACCTCGCATGATGGGCTGCTGTTGGCCAGGCCTACCGTCCATAGCCCGGCGTTGAGGGCCGATTGCAGCAGGCGCGGCTCCCCGCTGACCAGCACACAGCCGTCCAGGCGGGTGCTGCGCAGGGTCATCAACGCCTGCCAACAGGCGTTCGGCGCGGGCCAGGGGCAATCATTGAGCGCTTGCCCGGGCAGCCAGTCCGGCAACACGTTGGCCAAGCGTTTGCCCTGGCTGGCGCCCAGTTCATCGAGCCACATGCACGGTACCTGGCGTTCACGCAGGACCGACAGGATGTCCAAGGCCCCAGGGGCGGGGCGGGGAGTGCCGTTGACCGCCTGGACCAGGCAGCCACGCAGTCCGAAGAGTACGGCGGTGAAGGCAGATGCAGCTTCCATGGCAGCGTCCCTCAAATACTCCGCAGGCTAGCGGGCGCCTGTTACCGGTGGATGACATCGCAACGGTTGTTCACATAATCTTGATTAAAAATGTGTAAAGCTGCTTATCAGCCGATGAGCCTTTATACTGGCGTCTTAATTTCGCAGCGCACTCATGTGCCTGCTGCCGTCAAATCCGATGGAGAAACATCTATGCGTAGGATCGGTGCCGGAGTGATCGAGCGATTCACCCAGGCCTGTGTCTGCGCCAGCCTGCTGCTGGCGCCCGTGGCAGCCACCCAGGCGGCCACCGAGGAAGATCCCTGGGAATCGGTCAACCGACCGATCTTCAAGTTCAACGATACCCTCGACACCTATGCCCTCAAGCCATTGGCTAAGGGTTATCAGGCCGTCACCCCGCAGTTCCTCGAAGATGGTATCCACAATATCTTCCGCAACTTGGGCGATGTCACCAACCTAGTCAATGATGTGCTGCAGCTCAAGCCCCATGCCGCGGGCGTCGACACAGCGCGCCTGATCGTCAACACCACGTTCGGCCTGGGCGGCTTCTTCGACGTCGGTACCAAGATGGGGCTGCAGCGCAACGACGAAGACTTCGGCCAGACCCTTGGCTATTGGGGCTTGGGCAGCGGTCCTTATGTGGTCATTCCATTCCTGGGTCCAAGCACCGTGCGCGATGGCCTGGCCAAGTACCCGGACACCTACACCGAACCCTACCGCTATATCGACCACGTGCCGACGCGCAACTCGATCTTCGCCCTGGACGTGATCGACACCCGGGCCAACCTGTTGTCGGCAGAAAAACTGATCACTGGCGACAAGTACGTGTTCATCCGCAACGCTTACCTGCAGAACCGTGAGTTCAAGGTCAAGGATGGGGAAGTCGAAGACGACTTCTGATTCGTGCGGGTATGTAAAAAGGCGACCTTCGGGTCGCCTTTTTCGTCTTTGCTTCAATGCAGGGCCAGGATGCGCAAACCGAACTTCTGCTCGCCGCCGGGTTGATCGGCGATCCACACTACCTCGGTGCTGGCTTCCAGGCCCTTGAGGGCAGGGTGGTCGGATTCGATCCGTGCCTGCACTTTGTCACCGACCTCGAAATGTTGCTCGGCCTGTACCTGCATGCCGCCACTGGAGAGGTCGAGGCAGACGGCCGATATCACCTGGCCCGCATGCAGGAGGGTGACGCCGGCATCGATACGCATGCGAATGAAGTCGCGTTTCTCGCTGTGGTTCGTGGGGGTCTGAGGCATGCTGCATCCTTCCCATTGGGTTGCACGGATCGGCTTTCTTATAACTCTCGGTGATTTGCCCTGTAAAGTGCGGGGAAGTCGACCGTCGCATGGCTTGAAACGCTTGGCGGATGGGAGTACCGTCTGCGCCTTACAAGGCACCTCTGCCAGTTGCCGGGCCAGTTTTCTTGTCCTACAACTCAAGTAGAGAGTCGCCACAGAGTATCCCTGTAGCCGCCGTCTGCCTTGCTGACGTCGCTACGCCAACCAATCCGGCGCCGTTCGCCCACATGCAGAAAACCAGTGCAACGCTGCTGATCATCGATGACGACGACGTGGTCCGTGCCAGCCTCGCCGCCTATCTGGAAGACAGTGGCTTCAGCGTCCTCCAGGCCGGCAATGGCCAGCAGGGGCTCCAGGTCTTCGAAGAACACCAGCCCGACCTCGTGATCTGCGATCTGCGCATGCCGCAGATGGGTGGCCTCGAACTGATCCGTCGGATCAGCGAGCGGGCGCCGCAGTTGCCGGTGATCGTGGTCTCCGGAGCCGGTGTCATGAACGATGCGGTCGAGGCCTTGCGCCTGGGAGCCGCCGACTACCTGATAAAGCCCCTGGAAGACCTGGCCGTGCTCGAACACTCGGTTCGCCGCGCACTCGACCGTTCGCGCCTGGTGCTGGAAAACCAGCGCTACCGCGACAAGCTCGAGGCCGCCAACCGTGAGCTGGAAGCCAGCCTGCACCTGCTCCAGGAGGACCAGAACGCCGGTCGCCAGGTGCAGATGAACATGCTGCCGGAAAGCCCGTGGACAGCGGGCGATTTGTCGTTCGAGCACCAGATCATTCCGTCGCTGTACCTGTCGGGTGATTTTGCGGATTACTTCCGGGTCGATGAGCGACGTATCGCCTTCTACCTGGCCGATGTCTCCGGTCACGGCGCGTCCTCGGCGTTCGTCACCGTGCTGCTGAAGTTCATGACCACCCGCTTGCTGTTCGAATTCAAGCGCAGCGGCAAGATGCGCGAATTCAAGCCTTCCGAGGTGCTCAGCCACATCAACCGTGGTCTGATCAACTGCAAGCTGGGCAAGCACGTGACCATGGTGGGTGGGGTGATCGACGAGGAAACCGGGTTGATGACCTACAGTGTTGGCGGCCATCTGCCGCTGCCGGTGCTTTACACCCCGGGACAGGCTCGTTACCTGGAAGGCCGTGGCCTGCCGGTTGGGTTGTTCGAAGAGGCCAGTTACCAGGACCAGGTGCTGGAGCTGCCGTCGCGCTTCAGTCTGACCCTGATGTCCGATGGCATTCTGGACCTTTTGCCAGGGGATACACTCAAAGATAAGGAAGCGACCTTGCCGGAGATCGTCAAGGACGCGGGGGGCAGCCTGGACGGGCTGCGCCAACGATTTGGATTGGCTACGCTTGGGGAGATGCCGGATGATATCGCCCTATTGGTGTTGAGCAGGAACCTTGAATGAGTACCGGTAGAATCCAGTTCGCCGAGCAGAGCGGGACCTTTGTTCTGAAGTTCGTCGGTGAAGTGCGCCTGACCCTGTGTTCGGCGCTGGATGCAACGATCGAAAAGATCTTCACCGCGCTGAACTTCTCGGCCATCGTCATCGATCTGACCGAGACCGAGAGCATCGACAGCACCACGCTTGGCCTGCTGGCCAAACTGTCGATCCTGTCCCGGCAGAAGGTCGGCCTGTTGCCGACCGTGGTCACCACCAACCCGGACATCTCTCGGTTGCTGCAGTCCATGGGCTTCGATCAGGTGTTCAACATCGTCGATCGTCCGGTGCCGTGCCCGGAGTGCCTGACCGATCTGCCATCCCAGGACCAGAACGAAGATGTCGTGCGTTCCAAGGTGCTGGAGGCGCACAAGATCCTCATGGGGCTGAACGATTCCAACCGTGAGGCCTTCCACGATCTGGTCAGCGCCTTGGAGCGCACCTGATTCTTTCCTGTGTCGATCCCTTCGCGGGTGAACCCGTTCCCCTATCCCTCACAAGCTTTGCGGCTCGCGGTATTCCAGTGGGAGCGGGTTTACCCGTGAAGCGCCAAGCGCAGGCCGCCGCTGTCACTCTCGCTGCGTAAACTCTGTAGCTTCGTTCCCCGCGGCGCTCAGCTGGAACACCCGCGTCGGCCGCCCCTGCTCATCGAACCATACCTGCCCCAGCCCTGCGCCATTCCACAGTCGCTCACCCGCCTGGCTGCGGCTGGGTGTGCGCGGCACCACTTCCATTTGTCGGCGCTTGGTGAACCAGTTGAGTGGCGAACGCGGGGCATAGAGCCAACGGTTCAGGCGGTCCAGTACGTCCAGCAGGCGCTTGGGAAACTGGTTTTTGATACCGCTGCTGGTGATCTGCCACAGGTGCGGGCTGCGCTGACGGTGGCGGATCAACACCTCATAGACGAACGAATAGTGCACGTCGCCCGACAGGACTACATAGTGCCCAGGGGTACGCGAATGGCTGAAGATGTTGAGAATCACCTGTGCTGCGCCGCGATGGGCCATCCAGTTTTCCGCATCCACCAACAACGGGTAGCCCAGCCAACTGAACACGCGCTGGACCGTCTCGATCAGCTTGACCCCGAAGATCGGTGCCGGCGACACGATGATCGCCGAAGGATGATCCAGCAGTGCCTGCTGCAGTTCGCACAAGGCTTCCCAGTCGAGCAGGCCTGAAGGCTTTTTCAGGCTGCTCTCGCTGCGCCAGCGACGGGTGCGGGTGTCCAGCACCAGCAGTGGTGGCTCGGTGGCCAGGCTGAATTGCCAGCCCTGAAAGCGCAGCAACTGGTCGATCAGCGTGTCCTGGGCCTGGGCGTCCAGGCGTTGTTGCAGGCTGCGTTCGCCCAGGGCCTTGCACGGCTCGATCAGCGCCCGGCAGCTGTCCGGATCGTTGCCCCAGCCCTGGCAGAGCAGGTAACCGAGCAGCGCATTGCCGATGATCCGACGCGAGAAGGGATGCCCATAGGCGGTCTCTTCCCATTGCGCCGACAGGTTCCAGTCGTCGGTGATGTCGTGGTCATCGAAGATCATCAGGCAGGGCAGGTGTGCCATCACCCGTGCGACCCGATCGAGGTTGGCGGCGAATGCTTCGATCTGTGGCAATTCCTGCCGGTAGCGCGCCTGACGCTTGTCGGTCAGGCCCTCGGGCATGTCCAGGCGTACCAGCGCCCAGGGCACGGGGGACCAGACCAGCAGGTACATGGCCATGACCTCGGCGAAGGTCACCAGATGATTGTCGGCGTTGCTGCTGGAGAAGATCGGTTTGCGCTTGCCGCCGAAGAAGCGCTCGCGCAGGGTTTCGTTGCCCTGCTGGGCGGGTAGCAGGTCCGCGCGGTGGTAATAGCTGGCAGGGTGACGATACAGCGCAGCGCTGTCGGCGACCAATGCACCTTCCAGGGTCTCGCCGAACAGGCCCAGGCGTTCGATCAGCGTGTGGATGGCGCGCAGCATGGGCCCGGCGACATCATCGGCATAGACCTGGTCACCGCTCATCAGCAGCAGCGCCGGGCGTTCCTCGGGTAGCTGGCACTGCTGCAGGAGGCGGTCCGCGCACAGCAGGCCATCGGCAGCCGGGTAGTGAGGCTTGCGGCAGGAGCCATGGAGCAACTGCTCGAGGCGTTCATGCAACACGAAGCTTGGGCGTTGGCTACCGGGGTAGAGCAGGTGAGGAGCCCAGTCGGCGATCCCCTGGCCATCATCGAGCAACAGGTCATAGGGGATGGCGGTGTTGTACGGCAGTGGCTGGTCGAAGTGGATATCCAGCAGGTGAACGAAGGCCTGCGTGCCGATGGGGATCACCTCGCAGGCCAGCCTTGTCGTGACGGATGGCGCATCGAGAACGAACGTGGGGCGAAGCGGCTGTGTGGCGACCAGCCAGATTGCCAGGCGTTGAGGCTCCAGCCGGCGCAGGACGGGGCCTGCAAGGACAGGGGGAAGTGCGGTGTTCGGTGGCATCGATTGGTTTTCAGTCGTGTGTGCCCAGGGCTGGCGGGCAAGGCAGTTTGAAGGTGCCGCAAATGAAAACGGGCGGAAAATGCTCGGCATCTCCCGCCCGTAGGGCAACCCAAATATGTATCAGGCTTTTTCAGCCATCAACGCTTCCAGCTTCTCCTGATCACGGGCGAACTGACGGATGCCTTCGGCCAGTTTCTCGGTGCCCATGGCGTCTTCGTTCATCGCCCAGCGGAACTGGCTTTCGCTCAGATGCTGTTTGGCCTCGCCGGCGTTGCCTGGCTTGAGGATTCGCGGTAGTTGGCCTTGGTCATCGCTCAGTTGCTGCAGCAATTCGGGGCTGATGGTCAGGCGGTCGCAGCCGGCCAGTTGCTCGATCTGGCCGATGTTGCGGAAGCTTGCGCCCATCACCACCGTGTCGTAGCCGTTGGCCTTGTAGTAGTTGTAGATGCGCGTCACCGACTGCACGCCTGGGTCTTCGGCGCCGACATACTCCTTGCCGGTGCTTTTCTTGTACCAGTCGTAGATGCGGCCCACGAACGGCGAGATCAGGAACACCCCGGCATCGGCGCAGGCCTGGGCCTGGGCGAAGGAGAACAGCAGGGTCAGGTTGGTCTGGATGCCTTCTTTTTCCAGCTTCTCGGCGGCGCGGATACCTTCCCACGTGGAGGCCAGCTTGATCAGCACGCGATCACGCGGCACGCCGGCCTGCTCGTACAGGCTGATCAGTTGGCGGGCCTTGGCCAGCAGCGCGGGTTCGTCGAACGACAGGCGAGCGTCGACCTCGGTGGAGATACGCCCGGGAATGACCTTGAGGATGCCCGCGCCCACGGCCACGGCAAACTTGTCGCAGGCCAGGTCCACATTGCCCTTGGCATCGCTCTTGACCTGCTTGAGCAGGTCCGCGTAACCCGGGATCGCCGCGGCCTTGAGCAGCAACGATGGGTTGGTGGTGGCGTCGACCGGCTTGAGGCGGGTGATGGCGTCTAGGTCCCCGGTGTCGGCGACCACGGTGGTGAACTGCTTGAGTTGTTCCAGCTTGGAGGTCATGGGCGTGCTCTGTCCTGTGCAATGACTCGACATTACCCGAGCCCCGACGGCCACTCAAGGGCCGGCGGGGCAGGTCGGGCGAGGGAATGAAGGTTCGAGTCGAAAGCGCGCCGGGGGTTCCCTCAGCGGCCTTGCAGCAGCTCGGCGGCCTGGTCGAAGATCGCCAGGGGCTCCGGGGCTTTGTGGATGTCCGCCGACAGCAGTTGGCGGAAGCGTCGGGCGCCAGGGAAACCCTGGCCCAGGCCGAGGATATGGCGGGTGATGTGATGCATGGCGCCGCCGCTTTGCAAATGCGCGACGATGTACGGGCGCAGCTTCTCCAGCGCCTCGCTGCGGCTGACCACCGGGGCGGTGCTGCCGAATAGCTGCTGGTCCACTTCGGCCAGCAGGTACGGGTTGTGGTAGGCCTCGCGGCCCAGCATCACGCCGTCGAAGGTCTGCAGGTGCGCATGGCATTCTTCCAACGTCTTGATACCGCCATTGAGCACCAGCTCCAGATCCGGAAAATCGGCCTTCAGTCGCGCAGCCACGTCATAGCGCAGCGGCGGGATCTCGCGGTTCTCCTTGGGCGACAGGCCTTCGAGGATGGCGATACGCGCATGCACGGTGAAGCTGCGGCAACCCGCGTCACGCACCTGACCCACGAAATCGCACAGTTCGGCGTAGCTGTCACGGCCATTGATGCCGATGCGGTGCTTGACCGTGACCGGAATAGCCACCGCATCGCGCATGGCCTTGACGCAATCGGCCACCAGCGCCGGATGCCCCATCAGGCAGGCGCCGATCATGTTGTTCTGCACCCGGTCGCTCGGGCAGCCGACGTTGAGGTTGACCTCATCGTAGCCGGCATCCTCGGCCAGCCGCGCGCACGCCGCCAGCTCCGCCGGCACACTGCCGCCCAGCTGCAAGGCCAGCGGATGCTCTGTGTCGTCATGGCGCAGGAAGCGATGGGCATCGTTGTGCAGCAGCGCACCGGTGGTGACCATTTCGGTGTAGAGCAGGGCGTGCTTGGAGAGCAGGCGCAGGAAGAACCGGCAATGGCGATCGGTCCAATCCATCATCGGTGCAACGCTAAATCGCCGAGAGGGCTCAGGGCGCGTGGTTTGTGGTGTTAAGGCTGTTTCTAAGGGCATTCTGGTCTACGCATTTTTGTACCATCTTCCGGGGTTTTGAAGGCGTTTTGGGTGTGACAGTGGTGGGATGTACCACTGCTAAACGCGCTTGTACCATCGAAAATAGGGCAACGATCAGAGCAAGGAAAAAGGCCGATGGTACGGTGAGCGATACCGTCCAGATCCGCCTCGAGATAAACGGTGCCCTAGTCTACCAAGAAGCCCAGACGTTCGCCCGCAAGCAGGCAGCGCAGGCTTGGGTGAAGCGACGGAAGACCGGGTTGGTGGAGTGGTTGTCTCTGAGGTGTCTCTGCAGGTGCCGGTGGACGCGAGCAGTGATTCACTTAAGGTAGGCCATCGACCAATCAGGGCTTGCCCACCCGTTGTTCATTCGGATGCAAACGACGGTCTTTCCGCGAACCAGGCCACCGCCAACGCCTTGAACGCCTCAGCCGAAGGCGTCAACGGATAGCGCTGATCATGCGCCAGCACGATGCTATGCGTTGGCAGTTTTTCCTCGGTCGGCCGACATACCAGCGCTTGACCGTCATAACTGCGGTCACCAAACGGCCGGGTGTAGATCAGCGCAACGCCAAATCCATTTGCGACGAGGCTACGCTGCAACTCGAACGTGCGCACCCGGTGCACGACCGCGGGTGACAGATCGTAAAAGCTGAACAGGTCTAGCACATGCTGCCAACTTTGGGCCTGATCGGTGACGACCAAGGTGTATTCGGAGAGCGCCTTGAGACTGACACGCGACTGTTTGGCCAGTGGGTGATTGGCCGAGAGCAGTACCTGAGCGGTCAACTGACACAGTTGAGTGCATTGAGTGTTCGGCGGTAAACCCAGGTCGTAGGTGATCGCCAACTCAATCGCCCCCTCAGCCAGCCGCTTGCCAACATAATCGAAGCTGCCATCGCGCATATCGACAGTGACCCTTGGGCAGGACTCCTGCATCCGTCGCACGATTTGTGGCAGGCAGTAGGGCGCCAGGTCTTCAAAGCATCCTACCACCAATTCCCCGACGCACTCGCCTGCATTGGTATTGATCTCGGCAAAGGTCTGAGCTTCTGCCAGAACGCGACGGGCCTGGACCATGACGGTACGACCGAAAGGGGTCAGCGATATGCCAAGGCCACGTTGGCGTATGAAGATGGATTGCCCCAGGACCTCCTCCAGTTCGGTGATGGCCGCCGAGATGGAGGGTTGTGAAACATGAAGTTCCATGGCGGCAGTGGTCAGGTTTCCGTGCTTGGCCGCTGCGAGCGCATAGCGAAGTTGCCGCAGTGTGAACTTCATAGGTTTTACCTTTGTGATGCATCAGTACTTATTATTTTATCCTTTTTTTAGGTTATGAAATATTTCGCCCACGCAGTGCTCACCAAGGCAAGGGTCGTCAGCCAGTCTGGCGTCCCTCTTTGGGCCGGATGCCCTCGACTACTGCAATCAATGTTCTTGTTTGGGAGCGTCACAATGACAATTACAAAGGCTCTGCTGACTACGACACTTTCTTTCGGGCTGCTGGCGTCTGCTGGCGTCAGCCAGGCGGCCGGCTGGTGCGAGTCTGGCAAGCCGGTGAAATTCGCCGGCTTGAACTGGGAAAGCGGGATGCTGCTCACCGACGTGATGCAGTTCGTGCTGAAAAATGGTTATGGCTGTGAAACCGACAGCCTGCCGGGTAATTCCATTTCCATGGAAAACGCCCTGAGCAGCAACGATATCCAGGTGTTTGCTGAAGAGTGGGTAGGGCGCAGCGAGGTCTGGAACAAGGCTGCGGCGGCCGGCAAGGTCGTCGGCATCGGCTCGCCGGTGGTTGGTGCGGTCGAAGGCTGGTATGTGCCGCGTTATGTGATCGAAGGCGATGCCGGGCGCAATCTCGAAGCCAAGGCGCCGAACCTCAAGAGCATCGCCGATCTGAAGCAATACGCCCAAGTCTTCAAGGACCCGGAGGAGCCGGACAAAGGGCGCTTCTACAATTGCCCGGCTGGTTGGACCTGTGAGCTGGACAACAGCGAAATGCTCAAGCGCTATGGTCTGGAAAACGCCTATACCAACTTCCGCCCGGGCACCGGCCCGGCACTGGATGCCGCCGTTCTGTCGAGCTACAAGCGCGGCGAGCCGATCCTGTTCTATTACTGGTCGCCGACCCCGCTGATGGGCCAGGCCGACCTGGTCAAGCTGGACGAGCAACCCGGTGTGGATAAATCCGTGACCATCAAGGTTGGGGTGTCGAAGGCCTTCCATGAGCAGGCGCCGGAACTGGTGGCGGTGCTCGAAAAGATCAATCTGCCGATCGACCTGCTGAACCAGAACCTGGCGCGCATGAGCAAGGACCGTATCGAGTCGCCCGAGCTGGCCAGGTTGTTCCTCAAGGAACACCCCGAAATCTGGCACAGCTGGGTCAGCGAAGACGCTGCCAAAAAGGTAAGCGCAGCACTCTGAGCCTGTGGGGTCGTCCGGCTCCTGCCGGACAGGCCACGCGACAGTCCGCTCCATGCACTTGCTCGAGACAATTCCATGTTTCCGAAAAACTTCACATTTTCCATTGCCGACTGGGTCAATGGCTGGGTCGATGCGCTGGTAAGCAACTACGGTGACGTGTTCCGGCACATTTCCGACACCCTGTTATGGGCCATCGTCAACCTCGAAGGCCTGCTACGCGCAACTCCTTGGTGGCTGGTCCTGGCCATCGTCGCGGGCATTGCCTGGCACTCCACCCGTAAAGTCGTGACCACGGTGGTGATCGTCGGCTTGCTGTTCCTGGTCGGTGCGGTAGGCCTGTGGGACAAGCTGATGCAGACCTTGGCGCTGATGCTGGTGGCCACGCTGATCTCGGTCCTGGTCGGCATTCCGCTGGGTGTCCTTTCGGCGCGTAACGATCGGCTGCGGGCGGTGCTGATGCCATTGCTCGACATCATGCAGACCATGCCCAGCTTCGTGTACCTGATTCCGGTCCTGATGCTGTTCGGCCTGGGCAAGGTGCCGGCGATCTTTGCCACCGTCATCTATGCCGCTCCGCCGCTCATTCGCCTGACCGATCTAGGCATTCGCCAGGTGGACGGCGAGGTCATGGAGGCGATCAATGCCTTTGGTGCCAATCGCCTGCAGCAACTGTTCGGCGTGCAGTTGCCACTGGCATTGCCGAGCATCATGGCCGGGATCAACCAGACCACCATGATGGCCCTGTCGATGGTGGTCATCGCCTCGATGATCGGTGCTCGTGGCTTGGGTGAAGATGTGCTGGTCGGCATCCAGACCCTGAACGTGGGCCGCGGCCTGGAAGCGGGCCTGGCCATCGTGATTCTGGCGGTCGTGATCGACCGTATTACCCAGGCCTATGGCCGGCCACGGCATGGGGTGGGCAAATGAGCGACAAGCCGATGATGAACAAGATCGAAGTCAAGCATGTCTTCAAGGTTTTCGGTGCTCGCGCCGAAGATGCCCTGCAAATGATCCGCCAGAAAAAAGCCAAGGATCAGGTGCTGGCCCAAACCGGCTGCGTGGTCGGGGTCAACGATCTCTCGCTGTCCATCGGCAGCGGCGAGATCTTCGTGATCATGGGGCTGTCGGGTTCGGGCAAGTCGACCCTGGTGCGTCATTTCAACCGTCTGATCGAGCCGACCAGCGGCGAGATCCTGGTCGATGGCGAGAACATCCTGCAATACGACATGCAAGCCCTGCGCGAATTCCGCCGGCACAAGATCAGCATGGTGTTCCAGAGCTTTGGCCTGTTGCCGCACCGCACCGTGCTGGACAACGTCGCGTATGGCCTGAAAGTCCGTGGTGAGAGCAAGGCCATGTGCGCTGAGCGAGCGCTGCACTGGATCAACACCGTGGGCCTCAAGGGCTACGAAAAATCGTACCCGCATCAGTTGTCGGGTGGCATGCGTCAACGCGTCGGCCTGGCCCGAGCCTTGGCCGCCGATACCGACATCATCCTCATGGACGAAGCCTTCAGTGCGCTCGATCCGCTGATTCGCGCCGAAATGCAGGACCAGTTGCTTGAGCTGCAGAAAACCCTGCACAAGACCATCGTCTTCATTACGCACGATCTGGACGAAGCGGTGCGTATCGGCAACCGGATTGCCATTCTCAAGGACGGTCGCCTGATCCAGGTCGGCACACCGAAGGAAATCCTCTACCAGCCTGCGGACGAATACGTCGATCGTTTCGTGCAACGCCGCGTAGCTTCGCTTTAAGGAACCACGTGTATGTCGATTGCCGAAAGAATCATCATCGCCGAAGCGCCTATGCGCTGGCAGGATGTGGTAGCCGTGGCGCGGCATGGGGCGAAGCTTGAGCTGGCCCCGTCGGCCTGGGCGCGGATCGAGAACGCTCAGGCGATCGTCCAGCGCATCGTTGCCAGCGGTGAGCGCGCCTATGGCGTCAATACCGGGCTTGGCGCCCTGTGCAATGTGTCGTTGCAGGACGAACAACTCAGCCAGCTGTCGCGCAACACCTTGCTCAGCCATGCCTGTGGCGTGGGTACGGCGCTGTCGGACGAACAGACCCGGGCGATCATGTGCGCGGCGATCATCAATTTCTGCCAGGGCCGTTCCGGCTTGCAGCGCAAGGTGGTCGAGGCGCTGCTGACGCTGCTCAACGAGCACATCACCCCGCAGGTGCCGAAACAGGGGTCGGTGGGCTACCTGACCCACATGGCCCATATCAGTATCAGCTTGTTGGGCGTCGGCCAGGTCAGCTACCGTGGCCAGATCGTGCCGGCGCAGCAAGCCTTGGCCGAGGTCGGCCTGTCACCGCTGAAACTGGGAGCCAAGGATGGTCTGTGCCTGGTCAACGGCACCCCGTGCATGACCGGCCTGGCCTGCCTGTCCCTGGACGACGCCACGCGCTTGAGCCAATGGGCCGATGTCATCGGCGCCATGAGCTTCGAGGCCCTGCGTGGCCAGTTCGATGCCTTCGACCCTGAAATCATCGCGATGAAACCGCACCCGGGCATGCAGCGTGTGGGCAGCAACTTGCGCCGCCTGCTGGACGGCAGCGAGATCATTGCCAGCAGCCGTGGCATTCGCACCCAGGATGCCTTGAGCATTCGCTCGATTCCGCAGGTGCATGGCGCCGCGCGCGATCAGTTGGCACACGCGGCGCGGCAGATCGAGACCGAACTCAACTCCTCTACCGACAACCCGATGTTGCTGGGTACACCCGAGTCGTACCGGGTGGTTTCCCAGGCCAATCCGCACGGCCAGTCCGTGGCCATGGCGGCCGACTTGCTGGCCATCGCGGTGGCCGAAATCGGGGCCATTGCCGAGCGTCGTCTCGATCGCCTGATCAACCCGTTGGTAAGCGGTTTGCCGGCTTTTCTGGTCAGCCAACCGGGTGTGAATTCGGGCATGATGATTGTCCAGTACGTGGCCGCTTCACTCTGTGCGGAAAACCGTCAGTTGGCACAACCGGCAGTCATCGACAACTACGTCACCTCCGGGCTGCAGGAGGACCACTTGAGCATGGGCACCAATGCCGGGTTGAAGCTGCACCGGGCTCTGGAGAACTGTACGCAGATCCTCGCCATCGAATACCTGTTGGCGGCCCAAGCGTTCGAGTTCCTCAAGCAGCAACGCTTTGGCGCCGGTACCGACATTGCCTGGCGGTTGTTGCGCGAACGGGTCCCGGCCTATGCCCAGGACCGTTGGCTGGCCCCGGATATCGCCAGCAGTGCATCGATCCTGAAGGATCCGGTCCTGCTTGGCGCTGCATTCCCCGACCTGTTGTGACAGATGTAAGCGCCTGACGGTCCCATGGCTTCGAATCGTGCAGGTCACATGCCGATGCAATGTCGGCAAAGTGCCAGCTGAGAGAGCGTTGGGCGTGACAATCGTTCTTCTGCTTGGCGGCGTTGTGCTTGGCTTTGGAAAACCAAGGCGCCGGAAGACGCCAGGCAGATTCGATCGCAGACGTACCATCCCCGCGTCGGTTTCAGAATGAGCCCTGTCGCTTGGGCGCAACCTTCCAGCGCCAGGGGTGCCATGCTTGCAGGATGCCTACGGACCCACTGCGCGCAGACGCAGGGCCTAGGTACGGAGGGCGCCCGGTGACCATGTGACCGTGACATGGACGGTGCGCCGCAGCAGAAGACGCCGGACGCTTGCCCTGCAGCGGTCCGTGATGCCGAGGTCCGCTGTATGCCTGAAGAGACGCTTCACCTGCCATTGATCCAGCGCGTGCTGGAGCGCTACAAGGACACCGCCGGTGCCTTGCTGCCGATCCTCCATGCCATCCAGGAAGACGCAGGCTACGTGCCTGACGTCGCCGTCCCTGAAATCGCCCATGCCCTGAACCTCAGCCTGGCTGAGGTGCGCGGGGTGATCAGCTTCTATCACGATTTCCGTACTTCGCCCCCGGCGCGCCATACCTTGCGCCTGTGCCGGGCCGAGTCCTGCCAGAGCCGGGGCGCCGAGGCGCTGGCCGCGCAATTGCGTGAGCAGTTGGCGCTGGACGATCACGGCACCACCGCCGATGGCGCCATCAGTCTGCGGCCGGTGTATTGCCTGGGTGCGTGCGCCTGTTCGCCAGCTCTGGAACTGGACGGGCAACTGCACGCGCGCCTGACTCCTGAGCGCCTGAGCGCCTTGGTCAACGGCTGCCGGGAGGAAGAAGCATGCTGAAGCTATTCGTTCCGTGCGATTCGGTCGCCCGCGCGGTAGGCGCCGACCAGGTCGCCGATGCACTGGCCCGCGAGGCCGAGCGCCGACAGCTGCCGGTGGACATTCAACGCACCAGCTCTCGCGGCCTCTATTGGCTGGAGCCGCTGGTCGAAGTGGAACAGGCCGGCGAGCGCTTGGGCTTTGGCCCGGTTGCCGCCGAAGATGTGCCGAGCCTGCTGGATGCCTTGGTGAGCGAGCCGGCGGGCCATTCGCTGGCCCTGGGGCCGGTGGCCGAGATCCCGTATCTGAAAACCCAGCAGCGCTTGCTGTTCGCCCGTGCCGGTATCACCCGGCCCTTGTCGCTCGAGGACTACCGCGCCCACGGGGGCTTCGAAGGCCTGACCCGGGCCGTGGCGCTCGATGGCGCGGACGTGGTCGCGGCGGTGCTCGACTCTGGCCTGCGTGGCCGGGGGGGGGCGGCATTCCCGGCAGGTATCAAGTGGCGCACCGTACGTGACGCGCAGGCTGCGCAGAAGTACGTGGTCTGCAATGCCGACGAAGGTGACTCCGGCACGTTCGCCGACCGCATGCTGATGGAAGGCGACCCCTTCCTGCTGATCGAGGGCATGGCCATCGCCGGCCTGGCCGTCGGTGCCACCAAGGGCTACATCTATGTGCGTTCGGAGTATCCGGATGCGATCCGTGCACTGAATGCCGCTTTCGACATCGCCCGCGCGGCAGGCTACCTGGGCGATGACGTCGCCGGCAGCGGCCTGGCCTTCGACCTGGAAGTGCGGGTCGGCGCAGGCGCCTATATCTGCGGCGAGGAAACCGCGCTGCTCGAGTCCATCGAGGGCAAGCGGGGGATCGTGCGGGCCAAACCACCGTTGCCAGCCCTCGAAGGCCTGTTCGGCCTGCCAACCTTGGTGCACAACGTGCTCACCCTGGCCTCGGTGCCGGTGATCCTGGCTAAGGGTTCGGCGTTCTATCGCGACTTTGGCATGGGCCGCTCGCTGGGTACCATGCCGTTCCAACTCGCTGGCAACATTCGCCACGGCGGGCTGGTGGAGCGTGCCTTCGGTCTTACCCTGCGTGAGTTGGTGGAAGGCTACGGTGGCGGCACGGCCAGTGGCCGGCCGCTCAAGGCCGCACAGGTGGGCGGGCCGTTGGGCGCCTGGGTGCCGCCCAGTGGCTTCGACACGCCGCTGGACTACGAGGCCTTCGCCGCCATGGGCGCGATGCTGGGCCACGGCGGTGTGGTGGTGGCTGACGACACGCTGAACATGGCGAGCATGGCCCGCTTTGCCTTGCAGTTCTGCGCCGAGGAATCCTGCGGCAAATGCACCCCTTGCCGGATTGGCTCGACCCGCGGCATGGAAGTGGTGGATCGGCTGATCGCCAGCACCGACATGGCCGAGCGTGAAGACCAGGCGCTGTTGCTGCGCGACCTGTGCGACACCCTGCAGTACGGCTCACTCTGCGCCATGGGCGGGATGACCTCGTACCCGGTGGCCAGTGCCCTCAAGTATTTCCCTGCTGACTTCGGTCTGACCACCACGGAGGCCGCCCAGTGATCAATTTCTTCGACCCCACCAACGACCTCGACCTGGGAACCCCCGCCCGCGAAAGCGACGTGCAGGTCAGCCTGGTCATCGATGGCCGTGAGATCAGCGTGCCCGCCGGCACCTCGGTGATGCGCGCCGCGGCCTTGCTTGGCACCACTATTCCAAAACTGTGCGCCACCGACAGCCTGGAAGCCTTCGGCTCCTGCCGCATGTGCATGGTCGAAATCGAGGGCATGCGCGGCTACCCGGCCTCGTGCACGACGCCGGTGAGCGAAGGCATGGTGGTGCGGACCCAGACCTCGCGCCTGGCCGATCTGCGGCGCAATGTCATGGAGCTGTACATCTCCGACCACCCGCTGGACTGCCTGACCTGTTCGGCAAACGGCAACTGCGAATTGCAGACGGTCGCGGGCCAGGTCGGCCTGCGCGAGGTGCGCTACGGCTACGACGGTGCCAACCACCTGGAGGAGAAGAAGGACGTCTCCAACCCGTACTTCGACTACGAGCCGAGCAAGTGCATCGTCTGCAGCCGCTGCGTGCGCGCCTGCGAAGACATCCAGGGCACCTTCGCCCTGACCATCACCGGTCGTGGTTTCGAGTCCCGCGTGGCGGCGGCCGGTGGTGACGACTTCCTGAGCTCCGAGTGCGTGTCCTGCGGCGCCTGCGTGCAGGCCTGCCCGACCGCGACCCTGAGCGAGAAGAGTCTGATCCAGCTGGGCCAGCCCGAGCGTGCGGTGATCACCACCTGCGCCTACTGCGGCGTGGGCTGTTCGTTCCGCGCCGAGATGAAGGGCGACCAACTGGTGCGCATGGTCCCGGACAAGAACGGCGGCGCCAACCATGGCCACGCCTGCGTCAAGGGCCGCTTCGCCTGGGGCTATGCGACCCACCCGGATCGCGTCACCAAGCCGATGATCCGCAAGCACATCAACGACCCGTGGCAGGAGGTCAGCTGGGACGAGGCGGTCAACTATGCCGCCAGCGAGTTCCGGCGTATCCAGCTCAAGCATGGACGTGACTCCATCGGCGGCATCACCTCCAGCCGTTGCACAAACGAAGAAGCGTACCTGGTGCAGAAGCTGGTACGCGCCGCCTTCGGCAACAACAACGTCGATACCTGCGCGCGGGTGTGCCATTCGCCGACCGGCTATGGCCTCAAGCAGACCTTGGGCGAGTCCGCCGGTACCCAGAGCTTCGACTCGGTGATGCAGGCCGATGTGATCCTGGTGATCGGCGCCAACCCCACCGACGCCCACCCGGTGTTTGGCTCTCAGCTCAAGCGCCGGCTGCGCCAGGGCGCGCGGCTGATCGTCATCGACCCACGGCGCATCGACCTGGTGGATTCGCCCCACGCCCGCGCCGAGTTGCACCTGCAACTGCGTCCGGGTACCAACGTGGCCATGCTCAACGCCCTGGCCCATGTGATTGTCACTGAAGGCTTGGTGGACCAGCCGTTCGTCGATGCTCGCTGCGAGGCGCAAGACTTCGCCCGCTGGCGTGATTTCGTCAGCCTGCCGGAAAACGCCCCGGAGACGCTTGGCCCGGTGTGCGGCGTGCCTGCCGAGCAGATCCGCGAAGCCGCCCGCTTGTACGCCACCGGCGGCAATGCGGCGATCTACTACGGCCTGGGGGTCACCGAGCACAGCCAGGGCAGTACCGCGGTGATGGGCATCGCCAACCTGGCCATGGCCACCGGCAACGTCGGCCGTGAAGGCGTGGGCGTGAACCCGCTGCGGGGACAGAACAACGTGCAGGGCTCCTGCGACATGGGCTCGTTCCCTCACGAGCTGCCGGGCTACCGGCACATCTCCAACGAAACCGTGCGCGCCGAGTTCGAACAGGCCTGGGGCGTGACCCTGCAGCCTGATCCGGGCCTGCGCATTCCCAACATGTTCGAGGCGGCCCTCGATGGCAGCTTCAAGGCGCTCTACTGCCAGGGCGAAGACATCGCCCAGAGCGACCCCAACACCCAGCACGTGACCGCGGCCTTGATGGCCATGGAGTGCGTGGTGGTGCAGGACATCTTCCTCAACGAGACGGCCAAGTTCGCCCACGTGTTCCTGCCGGGCAGCTCCTTCCTGGAGAAGGACGGCACCTTCACCAATGCCGAGCGCCGCATTTCGCGGGTGCGCAAGGTCATGGACCCGCTGGCCGGCAAGGCCGACTGGGAAGCCACCGTCGCCCTGGCCAACGCCCTGGGCTATCGGATGGACTACCGTCATCCGTCCGAGATCATGGACGAAATCGCCCGCCTGACGCCGACCTTCCACCGGGTCAGCTATGCCGAGATCGACCGCCATGGCAGCCTGCAATGGCCGTGCAACGACGCAGCGCCCGACGGCACCCCGACCATGCACATCGACCAGTTCGTGCGTGGCAAGGGGCGCTTCATGCTCACCGGCTACGTGCCTACCGACGAGAAGGTCAACAGCCGCTTCCCGCTGCTGCTCACCACTGGCCGTATCCTCAGCCAGTACAACGTCGGCGCCCAGACCCGACGTACCGGCAACGTTGCCTGGCACGCCGAAGACCGCCTGGAGATCCACCCCAACGACGCCGAGGCCCGTGGCATCAGCGACGGCGACTGGGTAGGCGTGGGCAGCCGGGCAGGGCAGACCGTACTGCGTGCCAAGGTCAGTTCCCGGGTAGCACCGGGGGTGGTGTACACCACCTTCCACTTCCCCGAATCCGGCGCCAACGTGATCACCACCGACAACTCCGACTGGGCCACCAATTGCCCTGAGTACAAAGTGACGGCGGTGGAGGTGGTCAAGGTGTTCCAGCCCTCGGAATGGCAGAAGCGCTATCAGGCGTTCAGTGACGAGCAACAGCGCCTGCTCAAGGAGCGTCGCCAGGCCGAGAAATCCGAGAAAGCCGAGGTGCGTCGATGAGCGGTCATGACAGCCTGGTCAAGATGGCCAACCAGATCGCCCAGTACTTTGCCAGCGAGCCTGACCGGGCGCTGGCAGTGCAGGGCGTGAGGCAGCATTTGCAAAGCTTCTGGACGCCGGCGATGCGTCGGCAACTGGGGGAGCGGCTACAGGCTGATGGCGGGGAGGGGGTGGATCCGCTGGTGAAGGAGGCGCTGCAGCAGGCGGCGTGAGGCCGTAGACCAGCAGGGCTGCTTTGCAGTCCGATCGCGGGGCAAGCCGGGGCGCAGGTTAGGCGCTTCGACGTGTCCCGCGATTGGCGCCTGGCAAACATGAAAAGTCCGTCATGGATGCCAGATAAATCGTCGGGGAATGCTACGCTCGCAAAAACCTCGCAAATGGATACCCCGCTATGGACATGAACTGGCACCAGGCCCTGCAAGAGAGCCTGAGCTGGCTCGCAATCGCCTCCATCATCACCCTCATCGGTTTCACCGCCGCTGGCGCCTTGGCGGTGCGCTTTACGCGTTGGGGGCGTCAATTCTGGTCCCTCGCCGGGCCTTACTTCAGTTTCAGACGCAGTTGGCGCCCGCTGTTGGTGTTTGCCCTGTTGCTGGTGCTGACGCTGTTCTCGGTGCGCCTGAACGTGCTGTTCTCGTTCTGGTACAACGGCTTCTACAGCGCCTTGCAGGCCCTGGACCAGACAGCCTTCTGGTACCTGCTGGGCGTGTTCGCGGTGCTGGCCACCATCCATGTGCTGCGCTCGCTGTTCACCTATTACGTCACCCAGGCGTTCAACATTCATTGGCGTGTCTGGCTCACCGAGCGCCTGACCGCAGACTGGATGAAGGGCGATGCCTATTACCGCGGGCGGTTTCTCGCCGAGCCGGTGGACAACCCTGACCAGCGTATCGAACTGGATGTCAACGCGTTCGTCACAGGTTCGGTGTCCTTGGCCTTGGGCGCCGTCAGTGCGCTGGTCTCGCTGGTGGCGTTCACCGCGATTCTGTGGGGGCTGTCGGCGCCCTTGACGCTGGGTGGGGTGGAAATCCCCCGGGCGATGGTATTTGCGGTGTACCTGTATGTGATCGTCGCCACGTGGATCGCATTTCGCCTCGGGCGGCCGCTGATCCGCCTGAATTTCTTGAATGAAAAACTCACCGCGAACTTCCGTTATGCCCTGATGCGCCTGCGTGAAAACGCCGAGAACATCGCTTTCTACCAGGGGGCTCAGGTCGAGCGGGGGACCTTGCTGGGACGCTTTGGCGCACTGATCGTCAACGTCTGGGCGCTGGTCTATCGGAGCCTGAAGTTCAATGGCTTCAACCTGGGCATCAGCCAGGTCGCCGTGGTGTTTCCGTTCATTCTCCAGGCGCCGCGGTTCTTCAGTGGGGCGATCAAGCTTGGGGATGTGATGCAGACCTCCCAGGCGTTCGGCCAGGTTCAGGATTCGCTGTCGTTCTTCCGTGAGTCCTACGACACTTTCGCCCAATATCGCGCCACCCTTGACCGTCTCACCGGGTTTCTCGACGCCAACCAACAGGCCAGCACGCTTCCTCGGGTCACCACCCAGGAGCAGGCGCAGGGGCTGGATATCGCCGGCTTGCAGGTATTGCGCCCGGACGGCCATGCGCTGATCGCCGACCTGGACCTGCGTCTGCGTGCCGGCCAGGCGCTGTTGATCAAAGGGCCTTCGGGCAGCGGCAAGACCACCTTGCTGCGCGCCCTGGCTGGCCTGTGGCCTTATGCCGAGGGCGAGGTCAGGCGGCCGCTGGGCAACCAGGCGTTGTTCCTGTCGCAGCGCCCATACTTGCCGTTGGGTGACTTGCGGACCGCTATTGCTTATCCCGCGCCTGCGACAGCCGCAGACGATGCGCGCATGCAACAGGCCCTGCGTCAAGTCAACCTGGCCCACCTGGCCGAGCGCCTGGAGGTCAGCAACGATTGGTCGAACATTCTCTCGGTGGGCGAGCAGCAGCGCCTGGCCTTCGCACGGTTGTTGTTCAACCGGCCACAGGTGGTGTTCCTCGACGAGTCCACCTCGGCCATGGACGAAGGGCTGGAGCATGCGTTGTATTCATTGCTGCGCTCCGAAATGCCTGACACCTTGCTGGTCAGTGTCGGACACCGCAGCACGCTGGCGACGTTCCACACCCACCGCCTGGAAATGGACGGGCAGGGTGCTTGGTCGTTGCTTGAACAGCAGCCGACCCAAGACGTGCTGGCTTAGCGGGGCTCAACCCGCGCTCGCGCCACGCAGCAGCGCCACCCCGGCGAGGGTGGCGCTGGCGAACGCGGCGCCGACCAGAAACGTCGCCTGGTAGCCGACCCCATCCCACAGCAGGCCGGCCATCACGCTGGCAATCAGCAGTGCTACACCCGACAGCAGATTGAACAGGCCGAACGCCGTGCCGCGTAGGTTCGCCGGTGCGCTGTCGGCGATCAAGGCACTGAAGATGCCTTGGGTGAAGCCCAGGTGCAGCCCCCACACCACCACCCCCAATGCCAGCCCGGCCCAGCCCGGCAACAAGGCCAGCGCCAGGTCGGCGGCAATCAGCAAGCCCAGCCCCATCATCAACACGCCCCGGCGGCCGACGCGGTCCGACAGCGCACCCGCGGGGTAGGCCGACAGCGAATAGGCCAAGGCCATCAGCACCAGCACCGCCGGTGCCCAGAGTGGCGCCAGGCCCATGTCCTGGGCGCGCAGGAGTAAGAAGGCCTCGCTGAAACGCGCCAGGGTGAACACCATGACCAGACCGATCAGCCGCCAGTACGCCGGGCCCAGTCGCGCCAGCTCGTCCAGTGCCAATGGCGAGCGCACCGCCCGTCCAGGGGTAGGGGCCTCGGGCTCGTGGACGCAGGCGATCAGCACGAAGACGGCGAGAAACGCTGGAATCACCGCCACCCAGAACACTGTCTGGAAGTGGCTGGCGGTCAGCCACATCAGCGCGATCGCCAGCAGCGGCCCGACAAAGGCGCCCACGGTGTCCAGCGCCTGGCGCAGGCCGAAAGCCGAGCCGCGCAGCCCAGTCGGCGTGATATCGGCGATCAACGCATCACGCGGTGCTCCGCGAATACCCTTGCCGATACGGTCGACAAAACGCGCTGCGGTCAGCCATTCCAGACCTGAGGCCAACGGAAAGACCGGTTTGGTCAAGGCCGCCAGGCCATAGCCGAGCACAGTGAGCAGCTTGCGTTTGCCCAGCCAGTCGCTGAGCGCGCCGGAAAACACCTTGGTGATCGACGCCGTCGCCTCGGCCACGCCCTCGATTAACCCCACCGCCACCACCGATGTGCCCAGCACCGACACCATGTACAGTGGCAGCAAGGCGTGGATCATCTCCGACGAGATGTCCATGAACATCGAGACGAAGCCCAATGCCCAGACGCTGCGGGGGATGGAGGGGAGTGCCCGGCTAGGCGGGGATGAATCGAAGTTGTCAGCGCCACGCATCGCAGACCTCGGAATCCATGCCGCGTCCGACTGGACGCGACCGTATTCACTGTAGGACATGGAGACAGGCGCTTGAGATAACGTGAGCGGCCAAGCCGCAGGTACGCTGCAACGAGCCCGCGTCAGCTCAGGGCATTGTCACCGCAGGACGTTCGGGCTCATAAACTCAGCCGCAACGCCAATGCCGAGAGCGTGACAAGCAGCACCGGCAGGGTCAGCAGGATGCCGACCTTGAAGTAGTAGCCCCAAGTGATACGCACGCCTTTGCGCGCCAGCACATGCAGCCACAGCAGGGTTGCCAGACTGCCGATGGGGGTGATCTTCGGGCCCAGGTCGCAGCCGATGACATTGGCGTAGATCATCGCCTCGCGCACCACGCCTTGAGCGTCGCTGGCATGGATCGACAGGGCGCCGATCAGTACGCTGGGCATGTTGTTCATCACCGAAGACAGCAGCGCCGCGACCAACCCGGTGCCCAGAGTGGCCGCCCACAGGCCTTGGGCGGCCAGGCGATCGAGCAGGGCGGTGAGCGAGTCGGTCAGCCCGGCGTTTCGCAGGCCGTAGACCACCAGGTACATCCCCAGGGAAAACACCACTATCTGCCAGGGCGCTTCGCGCAGCACGCGGCGGGTGGCAATCACATGACCGCGGGCGGCCACGATGAACAGCACGGCGGCGCAGGCTGCCGCCACGGCACTGATGGGGATACCCAGCGGCTCCAGGACGAACAGGCCTGCCAGCAACGCGACCAATACCCACACGCCGACGCGGAAGGTGGCGCGGTCGCGGATGGCCATGGCTGGGGGCTTGAGGTCGTCGAGCGCATAGTGCGCCGGGATGTCTCGCCGAAAGTACAGAAACAGCACCAGCAAGGTGGCGAGCACCGCAGCCAAGTTGACCGGAAGCATCACCGAGGCATAGGTCGAGAAGCCCAGGCCGAAATAGTCGGCCGAGACGATGTTCACCAGGTTCGACACCACCAATGGCAGGCTCGCTGTATCGGCAATGAACCCAGCGGCCATCACGAAGGCCAGGGTGGCGGCGGGGGAGAAGCGCAAGGCCATCAGCATGGACATGACGATCGGGGTGAGGATCAAGGCGGCCCCATCATTGGCGAACAGCGCCGATACCGCCGCCCCCAGCAGCACGATGAACATGAACAGGCGTCGCCCGTCGCCGCGCGCCCAGCGGGCCACGTGCAAGGCAGCCCATTCGAAGAAGCCCGCTTCGTCCAGCAACAGGCTGACGATGATGATGGCAATGAAGGTGGCGGTGGCGTTCCAGATGATCGCCCAGACCGTGGGGATGTCCTGCAGCGATACAGCACCCACCAGCAAGGCGAGCAGCGCGCCGAGGCTGGCGCTCCAGCCGACACCCAAGCCTTTGGGTTGCCAGATGACCAGAATCAAAGTGAACAGAAAGACGGCGGCGGCAGCTAGCATCGTGCGCGCTCCTTGGCAGCAGGTGACGCACTGGCGGTTTCGTCTGCCAGGCGCTGGGGGAAATAGGACGGCGTGAGCATGCAACAACGATCGATTCAAAATATGCGGAAAAACAAATATATGGAATTTCATATATTCGGGCAACGGCCTTGCCGCCGCGACGCCTCTTAGGAGAGTGGATTACCCCGTCGTAGAGCCATCGGCTGCGTCGTTTGAAAGTTCCTCGGCAATCTGTAAATTTCGTAAATAAGATTTAAACCCATTTGAGAATCATTATATTCAGCCTCCCTGTGGACCCGGCAATTTGCCTGCAAGGTCGGTGGGCGAGGGCTCGTCGGCTGGCGGGCCGGGTCGTGCCTTTGCCCATGAACCGCAGGAGATGTCCCCATGCAACCCAGAACTTCACCCAACAGCCTGGCCCTGGCCTTCGTCGCGCTGACCTCGCCAGCCATGGTGGCGACCGCGGCCCAGGCCGAGGAGAAGCCTGCCGGTGAGGTGCTGGAAGTGCCGATCGACAGCAATGCGCTGGTGATCCAGGACACCCTGGTCACCGCCGAGCGCGAGGCTCGTCAGGCGCTGGGTTCGTCGATCATCACCGAGGAGGACATCAAGCGTCATCCGCCGGCCAATGACCTGTCCGAGCTCATCCGCCGCGAGCCTGGGGTCAACCTGACCGGCAACAGCGCCAGCGGCGCGCGTGGCAACAACCGCCAGATCGACCTGCGCGGCATGGGCCCGGAAAACACCCTCATCCTCATCGACGGCAAGCCCTCCAGCGCCCGCAACTCGGTGCGTTACGGCTGGAACGGCGACCGTGACACCCGTGGCGAGACCAACTGGGTGCCGGCCGAGGCCGTCGAGCGCATCGAAATCCTTCGTGGCCCGGCCGCAGCGCGTTATGGCTCCGGTGCCATGGGCGGTGTGGTGAACATCATCACCAAGCGCCCCACCGAAGCATTCAAGGGCAACGTCAGCCTGTTCACCCAGTTGCCCGAGGACAGTGCAGAAGGCGCCAGCCGTCGGGCCAACTTCAACCTCAGCGGCGGCCTGACCGAGAACCTGGGTTTTCGCCTCTATGGCGGCCTGGCCAAGACCGATGCCGACGACCTGGACATCAACGCCGATCACGCCAACAGTGCCTTGGTGGCCGGCCGGGAAGGGGTGCGCAACAAAGACATCAACGGCCTGTTGAGCTGGAGGCTCAACGACGAGCACCGCCTTGAAGTCAGCGCCGGCTACAGCCGGCAGGGCAACCTCTTTGCCGGCGATACCATGAACAGTAACGGGGGTGGCAACCTGGAGCTGATGTCCGAGCTGTATGGCCATGAAACCAACGTCATGCAGCGCGGCACCTATGACTTGACCCACCTGGGCGACTTCACGTGGGGGACCAGCAAGACCGTGCTGGCCTACGAGTACGTGCGCAACTGGCGCCTGAACGAAGGCCTGGCCGGCAGCGTCGAGGGGGCGCCCAACGATGCCGGCTCGGCCATGTCGCGCCTGCGCAACACACGCTTGAGCAGCGAAGTGAACCTGCCGTTCGCCATGGGCAGCACCGAGCATGTGCTGACCCTCGGTGGCGAGTACCTCTATGAGTCGCTCAACGACCAGGGCTCGTTCCGTCCGCAAAGCTTCGACCCCAGCGGCGCTGGCGACAACACGATCATCGGCTTCGACCGCAGCGACACCAAGATGACCGCCCGCAGCTATGCGTTGTTCGTCGAAGACAACATCATCGTCGGCGACACCACCATCACCCCGGGCCTGCGCTTCGATCATCACGAGACCTTCGGTGACAACTTCAGCCCGAGCCTGAACCTGTCGCACAAGCTCACCGATGCGCTAAGTGTCAAAGGCGGTATCGCCCGGGCGTACAAGACCCCGAACCTGTACCAGTCCAACCCGAACTACTTGCTCTACAGCCGCGGCAACGGTTGCAGCACGCAGCAGAGCAACTCCGGTGGCTGCTACCTGCAGGGCAACGACGACCTCAAGCCCGAGATCAGCGTCAACAAGGAAATCGGCCTGTTGTACGACCGTGGCACCTGGCGCACCAGCGCGACCTACTTCCGTAACGACTACCAGAACAAGATCATCGGTGGCACCGACGTGGTCTACGACATCAATGGCGGGCGCCGCGTGACCCAGTGGGAGAACGCGGGCAAGGCGCGGGTGGAAGGGATCGAGGGCAACTTCTTCATGGCGCTGACGCCGAGCCTGGACTGGAACACCAACCTGACCTGGATGCTCGACAACGACAACCGTGACACCGGCGAGCCGCTGTCGGTGATTCCCGAGTACACCGTCAACAGCACCCTCGACTGGCGCGCGACCGACAAGCTGTCGTTTCAGGTGGCGGGTACCTACTTTGGCAAGCAGAAGTCGCCGACCTACAACTACCGCACCCAACAGGACTACGACAAAACTGCCCAGCAGGACGTGGACGCCTACGGCCTGGTGGATGTGAGCGCAGGCTACACATTCAACGCCAACTACGACGTGCGCGTGGGCGTGAACAACGTCTTCGACAAGCAGATCCTGCGCGGCGGCAACGCCAGCAGCTCGGGGGCCAACACCTACAACCAGCCAGGGCGTGCGGTGTTCGCGGCGCTGAACATCTCGTTCTGATACGCAAGAGGGCCGCTGTGCGGCCCCTCGCGGCGCGTCAGTCCCATTTCGACCTGAGCGGCGTTAGGAGCTATCGATGAACACCTACCCCACCTGGCTGGCCATTCTCTCGCGCAGCGCCGCTGCACTGCTTGGCGGCTACGCCTTCACCTATGCCGCCACGGCCTGCCTGGCGCGGTTGCTACCGCTGGCGCCGGGCGATGCGGTAATCGTCGCCACGCTGGCGTCGTTCATGTCCTACACCGCTGCGATCCTGTGGGCCTTCGCCAGCCGCGACGCCCTGCATGCCTGGGCGCCGCTGGGGCTGGCCGCGCCTCTGGCGCTGGTGGGCTTCTGGCCCCAGGCGATGGAGTGGCTGGCATGAAGAACAGCTTCACCCAATCCATGTCCTGGCTGCACACCTGGGCCGGGCTGGTCTTCGGCTGGTTGCTGTTCGCCATTTTCCTCACCGGCACCTTGGCGGTGTTCGACAAGGAGCTCAACCACTGGATGCAGCCGGAGATCGCTGCCAGTGAGGTGTCCCAGGCAGATGCCGCCGAGCGGGCCATTGCCTACCTGCAGGCCCATGAGCCGAAGGCCGACAACTGGGGGATCAGCCTGCCGACCGAGCGCTCGCCGGGCCTGCGTGTGTCCACCGGCGACCGGCGCCATGGCGTCGGCATGCAACTGGACCCACAGACGGGCGAGCTGATCAACGTGCGTGACAGCGTCGGCGGCAACTTCTTCTTCCGCTTTCACTTCACGCTGGATTTGCCGCGCAACTGGGGCATCTTCGTGGTCGGTGCGCTGGCCATGGTGATGCTGGCGGCGCTGGTCACTGGCATTGTCATCCACAAGAAGCTCTTCAAGGAGTTCTTCACCTTCCGCCCGAACAAGGGGCAGCGGTCCTGGCTGGATTTCCACAACGCCAGCGCGGTGCTGTTGCTGCCGTTCCACCTGATGATCACCTACACCGGGTTGGTGATCTTCATGCTGATCTACATCCCGGCCGGGATCGATGCCTTGTTCGAAGGTGACCCTCGTGCCTACTTCCAGGCCCAGGGCAGCGGCCGCCAGGAGGCGCCGCAGCCCGTGGCCAGGCAGCCGGCAGAGCTGGTCGAGATCGCCCCGTTGCTGGCCCAGGCCCAGGCGCGTTTGGGGCCGATCGGGGGGCTGAACATCCGCCATCCGAACACCACCGGTGCTCGGATCGAGATCCGTCCCGAGCTTGGCAACCGCATTGCCCTGACCAAGGGCCAGGCCATGGTCTTCGACGGAGTGAGCGGCCAACTGCTCAGCGATGTCCCTGAGCTGCGTCCGGCGCCCTTGACCCAGCGGGTGATGATCGGCCTGCACTTCGCCCAGTTCGGAGGCTACCCCATGCGCTGGTTGTACTTCGTTTGTGGCCTGGTCAGTTGCGCGATGATTGCCAGCGGCCTGGTGCTGTTTTGCATCAAGCGTGGGCGCAAGTACACCAATGCGACGGCCGAGGCCTCAGCGCGCCGGTGGTATCGGCTGGCCGAGGTGTGCAACGTCGGGTTCATCAGCGGCTTGTTGCTGGCCTGCGCCGGTTTGTTGTGGGCCAGCCGCCTGTTGCCGGTCGAACTGGCCCAGCGCGGAGCCTGGGAGGTGCGGGTGTTCTTTGCCGGCTGGTTGCTGGCCCTGCTGCATGCCGGCTTGCGCCCGGCCAAGCGCGCCTGGGTCGAGCAGTTGAGCGCGGCGGCGCTGTTGTGCATGGGGCTCGGTGCGCTGGGGGCATCTGACAGCACGGCGGATCATCTGCGGCTGGGTGTGGAGGTGACCGGCGTGGTGCTGGGCGTGGGACTGGCTCTGGCGGCCTTGCGCGTTGCGCGGGCCACGCCGGCACCGGTCAAGGCGAAGGTAGGACGGACCATGGGGGCCGAGGGATGATGAGCATGATTCTCGGCGCGTTGCTGTTCGCCTACGCGGGCATGACAGGCCTGTGCCAGGGGCTGGAGCGACATCACAAGCAGGTGTGGGGGCGCACGTGTTCCCGCGTGCTGCGCCTGGGCTTGCGAGGGGGCGGTTGGGCAGGGTTGTTGGCCAGCCTGTTGTTGTGCGCACAGATATGGGGGTGGGCCATGGGGCCGGTGGCTTGGTTCGGGATGATCTCCCTAGCGGCGGTGTTGCTGGTGATGCTGCTGCCTTACTGGCCACGCATGTCGGTCTGTCTGGTGGGGCTGCTGCCGCTGTGGGGGCTGGGGCAGGCATTTGTCTGATAGGCTAACTGGCCCACCTCATGTCGAGAGCCCTTGGTGAAAGCCGCGCGCCTGACCCTCATCTGCCATGCCCTGACCTCAGCCCAGAAGGTCGGGTGTTTCCCCAACCCTGACGAGCACATTTTGCCGGTAGCTCAATGGCCCTCGCTTCCAGCCTGCACCGGCTTTCTGAGTGCGCCGGAGTGCCGGGCGCAAGAAACCTGTGCAGGCCTGGGGGCGCGCCCGATGGTCGAGTCCGCCCTGGCGGACTGCAACATGGGGGCCTGGCAAGGCGTGGCGCTCAAGGCATTGCAGGCC
Source organism: Pseudomonas sp. HMSC08G10 (assembly GCF_001808425.1). NCBI lineage: Bacteria > Pseudomonadati > Pseudomonadota > Gammaproteobacteria > Pseudomonadales > Pseudomonadaceae > Pseudomonas > Pseudomonas sp. HMSC08G10. The sequence continues at coordinate 66,353 of NZ_KV793281.1, forward strand.
GAGCAGCCGCAGGCGCTGGCTCAATGGCTGCAAGACCCCCATTGCGCGCCCCCTGGCGGTGAGTCCATCGCGCATCTGTGCCAGCGCGTCGCGAGCTGGCTGGAGGCGTTCGATACGCCGGGAGAGTGGCTGGCGGTGACGCATCCGCTGGTGATGCGGGCAGCGATGGTGCATGTGCTGGGCTCTCCGCTGGCGGCCTTTGCGCTTATCGACGTGCCAGCGCTTTCGCGCGTGCACTTGAGCCGAGCGGGGAAGTGGCGGTTGCGTTTGGGTTGAACGCTTGCCAGTGCCTACGAATATCGCCGGTGTCTGAGGATCCTGCGAAACGGGCGCGACGCGCGCCCATCCTTTCAAAACGCGAGCTTGTAGCCGATCAGCAGCAGCATCCCCGCCAGGCACGGGCGTAGCAAACGGTCGGAAATACGCCCGGTGAGATGGCTGCCCAGGTAGATGCCTGGCAGCGAGCCGAGCAGCAGGTAACCCAGCAGCGACCAGTCCATATTGCCCATGCCCGCGTGGCCAAGGCCAGCCACCAGGGTGAGCGGTACGGCGTGGGCAATCTCGGTGCCCACCAGGCGGCGGGTGACCAGGAAGGGATACAGCAGGAACAGCGCCACGGTGCCCAGGGCGCCTGCGCCGATGGACGTCAGGGTGACCATCACGCCCAGCACCACGCCCGTGAGCACGGTAAGGGTATTGAGGCTGCGGTCGCTGAGGTGGTAGTGATCGCCCGCGTGGCGGCTGGCGAAGGCCTGCAGGCGTGATTTGAACAGGATGGCCAGGGCGGTGAGGATCAACACCACGGCCAGGCCTTGCTTGATCACCGCGTTGAGCGCGGAGGTGTCGGCATGCAAGGTGTGGAGGAACCACAGCGTCAGCGCCGCCGCGGGCACGCTGCCCAGGCTCAGCAGGCCGGTGATCTTCCAGTCGACGTTCTTGTTGCGCGCATGGACCCAGACGCCACTGGCCTTGGTGATCGCCGCATACAACAGGTCAGTGCCGACGGCAGTGGCAGGGCTGATGCCGAACCAGAGCAGGATGGGGGTCATCAGCGAGCCACCGCCGACGCCGGTCATGCCGACGATGAAACCTACAACCAGCCCCGCGATGGTGAAACCGAAAGAACCTACATCCATACGCTACTCGACGCCCAAGCTTGCCCGTGATCGGATGGCTGCCAGCATAAAGGTTTTTTTATAACCGAATAGACTTGTTCGTTATTAGGTTATAACCGGGCGTCTTTTGCTTCGTCCGGACGGATGAACCGGGGGGCCGTTCATCGGTCCGTCATGACCACCATCACCTGTGCATCCCCACCGTCTTCGCTTTCAGACAGATAGATATGCCCGACCTGGCTGTCGAAATAGGCGGTTTCCTGCGGGCCTATGCTCACCGCTTCACCCGTTTCGAACAGAATGCGCACTCGACCGCTGAGCACCAGGACGAACTCCTGGCCCGGATGGCGGATGAAATCATCGAACTGGCCACGTTCGCGCGCAATGATGCGGGCGTAGGCGGGCGTCATGCGGCGCTCAGGGAAGGCGCCAGCGATGGGATGGTAGTCATAGGTGCCGGTGGAGTAACCGGGGGCCGCGGGCAGCGAGTCGACCACCACGGTCGCCGGCACCGGCGTATCCACCGGGCCGCTGGCACGAAACAACTGGGCGATATCCAGCTTCAAGGCGCGGGCGGCGGCAGCCAGTTTTTCGTAGCTCACCGAAACCTGCGCCAGTTCCATCTTCGACAAGGTGGAGACCGGTACGCCACTGAGCGCAGACAGTTGTTTGAGTGTCATGTGCTGCGCCTTGCGTACCTGGCGCAGGCGCGCGCCGACCTCGGCGCGGTCGAGCAGGGGGAGGGCGCCAGCGCGCTGGGCGGCGGACGTGCGGTCTTCGGGCATCGGGACTCTCGTGTGCGGCTTTGGTCGGCATCTTACCTTGGACGCTTGCGCGAACCGAAATTCTCATATATTAGAATTCTCATAAATGATAATTCGCGCGACAGGAGCGCCCATGGCACAGATCTACGACACCCTGATCATCGGCGCGGGCATTGCCGGTGCCTCCCTGGGCTACCGCCTGGCCGGCCAGGGCCGGGTACTGCTGCTCGAACGGGAAATGCAGCCGGGCTATCACGCCACCGGCCGTTCGGCCGCCATGTTCATGGAGGCCTACGGAACGCCGCAGATCCAGGCTCTGACCCGCTCCAGTCGTGCTTTCTACGAGCATCCGCCGGAAGGCTTCTGCGAGCATCCGCTGCTCGAGCCACGCGGCTGCTTGTATGTCGCCAGCACTGAGCAACGCGAACTGCTCGAGACCATCTACGCACAGAACCTGGCCAACGGGACCGACGTCAGCCTGCTGGACCGTGAGGGCGCCTTAGCCCTGGTGCCGAGCTTGCGCGAGGGCATCCTCGCCGGTGCAGTGCATGAACCCGGTGCCATGGACCTGGACGTGCATGCCTTGCACCAGGGCTTTTTGCGCGGCTATCGCGCTGCCGGGGGCGAGCTGCGTTGCAATGCCGAACTGGCCCGGGCCTATCGCCTCGACGACCTCTGGGAGGTGGAGCTGGCCGATGGCAGCCATCTGCAGGCCCGGCAGTTGGTCAACGCCGCAGGCGCCTGGGCCGATCAAGTGGCCGAGCTGTGTGGCGTGGCCAAGGTTGGTCTGCAGCCGTGCCGACGCAGTGCCTTTACCTTCCCGGGCCCGGATGGGCAGGACTTCAGTCGTTGGCCAGCGGTGATCGGGGTCGATGAAAGTTTTTACTTCAAGCCCGACGCCGGACAGTTGCTCGGTTCGCCTGCCAACGCCGATCCGGTCGAGCCGCAGGATGCCGCGCCCGAGGAGCTGGACGTGGCCCTGGGCATCTACAACATCGAAGCCATGACCACGTTGCAAATCCGACGTCCCAGCCACAGCTGGGCGGGGCTGCGTTCGTTCGTCGCCGATGGCGACCTGGTGATCGGTTTCGACCCACGCACGCCCGCGTTCTTCTGGCTGGCGGCGCAAGGCGGCTATGGCATCCAGTCAGCCGCTGGTGCGTCGCGCCTGGCGGCTGACCTGCTGCTGGGTATGCCCCTCTGCCCAAGCCTGGTGGCGCAGGGCGTTTCACCGGAGCGTTTGTCTCCGGCTCGCTTTCCACAACCGTGATAGGAGATTCCCATGAGCAATGACATCCAGCGTTTCCCCAGCAGCCTGCCGTTCCCGTTCTCACGCGCGGTGAAGGCCGGCGGCTTTTTGTTCCTGTCCGGGCAGGTGCCGATGAGCGCCAGCGGTGAAGTGGTCCGCGGTGACATCCAGACGCAGACCCGCGCGGTCTGCGAGCGCATCGGCGAAAGCCTGGCCGCCTGTGGCGCACGCTTCGATCAGGTGGTGAAGGCCACGGTATGGCTGTCGGACATGGCTCACTTCGCGGGCTTCAACGAGGTCTACAAAGAAGTCTTCGGCGACGCCTTGCCGGTACGCTCGACTGTGGCCTCGGCCTTGGCGCTGGGGGTGGATGTGGAGATCGAAGTGCAGGCGTTCATCGGCCAGGACTGAGGCGAGCCGGGGCACGACACCCCTTTGAACGACAACAACAATAAAGCCAGAGGTTCACATGCAAGAGCAGCTGAAGATCGCCGGTGCCTTCATCGGCGTGATCGTGGGGGCGGGCTTCGCGTCCGGACGGGAACTGTTGCTGTTCTTCGTCGATTTTGGCGTCTGGGGCTTGGTCGGGGCGTTGGTCAGCGCCGCGTTGTTTACCTTCCTGGGCATGGCCCTGGCGGGGCTGGGCAATCGTCAGCAGGCAACGTCCCACAAGGACGTGATTCAGGCCATTTGCGGGCGTCACCTGGGGTTGTTCGTCGATTGGCTGATCACCTTTTTCATGTTTGCCGTCACCGTGGTCATGTTGGCTGGCGGTGGCGCCTTGCTCGAGCAGCAGTTCGGCGTACCGGCCCTGGCGGGCAGTGTGCTGGTGACGGTGCTGGTGGTGGCCATCGTGTGCCTGGATGTGCAGAAGGTGATCGTCGCCATTGGCGCCATCACCCCGCTGTTGATTCTGGTGGCCTCGGCGATTGCCTTGTACGCCGTGCTCTCACGCGAGCAGAGCTTCGCTGAACTCGACCGCTTGGCCAGCCAGCAAGAGGCCGGCACCCGGCACTGGTTGTTGGGGGCATTCCTCTATGTGTCCTACAACATCGTGGCCGGTGCGCCGATCCTGGCCATTCTCGGCGGGTCGGCCAAGGGTGAGAAGACGGCCATCTGGGGCGGTCTTATCGGCGGCGCGGCGCTCGGGGGGCTGATGTTGGTGATGAGTGCAGGTTTGCTGTCGCGCCTGGATAGCGTGGCCGAACTGCCCATGCCGATGTTGTCGATCGCCAATGAAGTTTCGCCGCTGCTGGGGATGGTGATGTGCTTGATCATCTTCGGGATGATCGTCAACACGGCCGTGGGGACGTTGTTTTCCTTCCTGTCGCGACTGTTGCCAGCCGGGACGACGACGTTTCGCTGGGGTGCGGTATTGACCGGGGTTGCTGCATTCGTGTGCAGCCTGGTTGGGTTCATCAGCCTGGTGGGCGAGGTGTATCCCTTCTTCGGTTACCTGGGCTTCGTGCTGATGGCCGCGGTGCTATTGGGCTGGGTGCGTCGGGGCAAGGTGCGCAAGGTGGCGCTGGCCTGACGAGGGGCTGCTGCGCAGCCAAACCCACTCCCACAGGGTTTTGCGCAGAATCGGTAGGACCAGGCGAGGCCGCGCCGGCTCCCACGTGTACTGCGCCGGGCCTGAGAACGGCGCGATAC
>NZ_KV793282.1:0-1169 GCF_001808425.1 Pseudomonas sp. HMSC08G10
ATTTTTGCTACGACGCCGGCGCCGACGGTACGACCGCCTTCACGGATAGCGAAGCGCAGACCGTCTTCCATTGCGATGGTCTTGATCAGGGTGACAGTCATCTGAATGTTGTCACCTGGCATTACCATTTCAACGCCTTCCGGCAGTTCGCAGTTACCGGTCACGTCAGTGGTACGGAAGTAGAACTGAGGACGGTAGCCTTTGAAGAACGGAGTGTGACGACCGCCTTCTTCCTTCGACAGAACGTAGACTTCTGCAGTGAACTTGGTGTGCGGCTTGACCGAACCTGGCTTGACCAGAACCTGGCCACGCTCAACTTCGTCACGCTTGGTGCCGCGCAGCAGGACGCCGCAGTTCTCGCCAGCACGACCTTCGTCCAGCAGCTTGCGGAACATCTCAACGCCGGTGCAGGTGGTGGTGGTGGTTGGACGCAGACCAACGATTTCCAGGGCGTCCTGAACGCGGACGATACCACGCTCGATACGACCGGTAACAACGGTACCACGACCCGAGATCGAGAAGACGTCTTCGATCGGCATCAGGAACGGCTGGTCAACGGCACGAACTGGCTCTGGGATGTAGGCATCCAGAGTCTCAACCAGCTTCTTAACAGCGCTGGTACCCATTTCGTTGTCGTCTTTGCCTTCCAGAGCCATACGAGCCGAACCGATGATGATCGGAGTGTCGTCGCCTGGGAAGTCGTAGGTGGACAGCAGGTCGCGAACTTCCATCTCGACCAGTTCCAGCAGCTCAGCGTCGTCTACCAGGTCAGCCTTGTTCAGGAAGACCACGATGTACGGAACGCCAACCTGACGGGACAGCAGGATGTGCTCACGGGTTTGTGGCATCGGACCATCGGCGGCCGAGCAAACCAGGATCGCGCCGTCCATCTGGGCAGCACCGGTGATCATGTTCTTCACGTAGTCAGCGTGACCTGGGCAGTCAACGTGAGCGTAGTGACGAATGTTCGAGTTGTACTCGACGTGAGCGGTGTTGATGGTGATACCGCGTGCTTTTTCTTCTGGAGCCGAGTCGATCTTGTCGAACTCAACGACGGCCGAACCGAAGACTTCGGAGCAGACACGGGTCAGAGCTGCAGTCAGAGTGGTCTTACCGTGGTCAACGTGGCCGATAGTGCCGACGTTAACGTGGGGAAGGGAACGATCAAA
>NZ_KV793283.1:0-55444 GCF_001808425.1 Pseudomonas sp. HMSC08G10
AGCAGGGCCTGGACCTGCCGATGATCACGGGCTGATCGACGTTCCTTTGGTAATTGCCGAACAACGTTGATACTAAAAACAAGAAGGGGCCTGCGGGCCCCATGCGAATTGGAGTAGCGAAGTGACCGAACTGACTCTCAAGCCCGGCACCCTGACCCTGGCCCAACTACGGGCCATCCACGCAGCACCCGTGCGCTTGCAACTGGATGCCAGCGCCGACCAGGCCATCGACGCCAGCGTTGCCTGCGTCGAGCAGATCATTGCCGAAGACCGCACCGCCTACGGCATCAACACCGGTTTCGGCCTGCTGGCTTCGACCCGCATCGCCAGCCATGACCTGGAAAACCTGCAGCGCTCGCTGGTGCTGTCCCACGCCGCCGGTATCGGCGCGCCGTTGGACGACGACCTGGTGCGTCTGATCATGGTCCTGAAGATCAACAGCCTCAGTCGCGGCTTCTCCGGCATCCGTCGCAAGGTCATCAACGCGCTGATCGCCTTGGTCAACGCCGAAGTCTATCCACACATCCCGCTCAAGGGCTCGGTCGGCGCCTCTGGCGACCTGGCACCGCTGGCGCACATGTCGCTGGTCCTGCTGGGTGAGGGCAAGGCCCGTTACAAAGGTCAGTGGTTGCCTGCCACCGAGGCTCTGGCCGTCGCCGGCCTGGAGCCGCTGACCCTGGCTGCCAAAGAGGGCCTGGCCCTGCTCAACGGCACTCAGGCGTCCACCGCCTATGCCCTGCGCGGCCTGTTCCATGCCGAAGACCTGTACGCCGCTGCCATCGCCTGTGGCAGCCTGACCGTCGAAGCAGCCCTGGGCTCGCGTTCGCCGTTCGACGCACGTATTCACGAAGTCCGTGGCCAGCGCGGCCAGATCGACACCGCGGCCTGCTTCCGTGACCTGCTGGGCGACTCCAGCGAAGTGTCCCGCTCCCACGAAAACTGCGGCAAGGTCCAGGATCCGTACTCCCTGCGTTGCCAGCCGCAAGTCATGGGCGCCTGCCTGACCCAACTGCGCCAGGCCGCCGAAGTGCTGGCGATCGAGTCCAACGCTGTGTCGGACAACCCGCTGGTCTTCGCTGCCCAGGGTGACGTCATTTCCGGTGGCAACTTCCACGCAGAACCTGTGGCCATGGCCGCCGACAACATCGCCCTGGCCATTGCGGAGATCGGCTCGCTGAGTGAACGCCGCATCTCGCTGATGATGGACAAGCACATGTCCCAGCTGCCGCCGTTCCTGGTGGAAAACGGCGGCGTCAACTCCGGCTTCATGATCGCTCAGGTCACCGCGGCCGCCCTGGCCAGCGAGAACAAGGCCCTGTCGCACCCGCACAGCGTCGACAGCCTGCCGACCTCCGCCAACCAGGAAGACCATGTGTCCATGGCGCCGGCCGCCGGCAAGCGTCTGTGGGAAATGGCCGAAAACACCCGTGGCGTCCTCGCCATCGAGTGGCTGGGCGCCTGCCAGGGCCTGGACCTGCGTGAAGGCCTGAAGACCTCCGCCAAGCTGGAGCAGGCCCGTCTGGCCCTGCGCCGTGAAGTCCCGCACTACGACCGTGACCGCTTCTTCGCGCCGGACATCGAAGCCGCTGCCGAGCTGCTGGCCAAGGGTTGCCTGACCGGCCTGCTGCCAGCTGGCGTACTGCCCAGCCTGTAATACCCTCGGGGCCGCTCGCGGCCCATCGCAGGCTTCGCCAGCGCCCGCAGAATCGCAACTGCCTGGAGGCGCTGGCGAAGCCTGCGATGGGAGGCGAAGCGGCCCTTGTAGCCATCACCGGCAGAACAATAATAAGGGTGCGAAATGCAAGAAGGTCTCAAGCGCGGGCTAACGGCTCGGCACATTCGTTTCATGGCGCTCGGTTCCGCGATCGGTACCGGGCTGTTCTACGGTTCGGCATCGGCCATCCAGATGGCCGGCCCGGCAGTGCTGCTGGCCTACTTGATCGGTGGCGCGGCGGTCTTCATGGTCATGCGGGCCCTCGGCGAGATGGCCGTGCACAATCCGGTGGCCGGCTCCTTCGGTCACTACGCCAGTACCTACCTCGGCCCCATGGCGGGCTTCATCCTCGGCTGGACCTACGCCTTCGAGATGGTCATCGTCGCCATCGCCGATGTCACCGCGTTCGGGATCTACATGGGCTTCTGGTTCCCGGAAGTGGCCCGCTGGATCTGGGTGCTGGGCATCGTCTTCATCATCGGCGGCCTTAACCTGTGCAACGTCAAGGTTTTCGGTGAGATGGAGTTCTGGCTATCGCTGCTCAAGGTCGGCGCCATCGTGGCGATGATCCTGGCAGGTTTCGGCATCATGATCTTCGGCATGGGCCAGGCCAGCACTGGTGCCACTGTCGGTGTGAGCAACCTGTTCAGCCACGGCGGCTTCATGCCCAACGGCATCAGTGGTCTGATCGCCTGTTTCGCGGTGGTGATGTTCGCCTTTGGCGGCATCGAGATCATCGGTGTCACCGCCGGTGAGGCGAAAGATCCTCAACGCGTCATTCCCAAGGCGATCAACGCTGTACCGCTGCGTATCCTGCTCTTCTACGTGCTGACCCTGTTCGTACTGATGTGCCTATACCCGTGGCCGCAGATCGGTAGCCAAGGCAGCCCGTTCGTGCAGATCTTCAGCAACCTGGGCATCGGCTCGGCGGCCGCAGTGCTGAACATCGTGGTGATTTCGGCGGCCGTCTCGGCCATCAACAGCGACATCTTCGGCGCAGGCCGCATGATGTACGGCCTGGCCCAGCAAGGCCATGCACCTCGCAGCTTCGGCAAGCTGTCCAAGCACGGCGTGCCATGGATGACCGTGCTGGTGATGGGCGCTGCATTGCTGATCGGCGTGGTGCTCAACTACGTGATCCCAGAGAACGTGTTCCTGCTGATCGCCTCGATCGCCACCTTCGCCACCGTGTGGGTATGGCTGATGATCCTGATGAGTCAGGTGGCCATGCGCCGCAGCATGACACGCGAGCAGATCGCCGAGCTGAAATTCCCGGTACCGTTCTGGCCTTATGGGCCGGCAATGGCCATTGCCTTCATGTTGTTCATCTTTGGTGTGCTCGGCTACTTCCCGGACACTCAGGCCGCGTTGATCGTCGGCGTGATCTGGGTGGTGTTCCTGGTGGCCTCTTACCTGCTGTGGTGCAAGCCACGGGCAGGGCAGGGCCAACGGGTTCGCGAGCCGGCCGAGCTGCACCGCTAGTCACGGAGAACGCTTATGAGAACCCTCTGGCAGCACTGCCACGTGGCGACCATGGCCCAGGGCCTGTACTCGATCATCGAGGATGCCGCGATCGTCACCAACGCCGGGTTGATCGAATGGATCGGCCCGCGTGGCGAGGTGCCCGTGGTCGATGCCGAGCGCACGGTGGACCTGGGCGGCGCCTGGGTCACCCCGGGCCTGATCGACTGCCATACCCATGCGGTGTTCGGCGGCAATCGCAGCGGTGAGTTCGAGCAGCGCCTGCAGGGCGTCAGCTATGCCGAGATCGCGGCCAACGGTGGCGGTATCGCCAGCACCGTACGGGCGACCCGCGCGGCCAGCGAAGACGAGCTGCTGGCCAGTGCTCGTCAGCGGGTCAAGGCGCTGATGCGCGATGGCGTGACCACCTTGGAGATCAAGTCCGGCTACGGCCTGGACCTGGCCAACGAGCGCAAGATGCTCAGGGTCGCCCGGCGCCTGGGTGAGGAGCTGCCACTGACCGTGCGCAGCACCTGCCTTGCCGCCCACGCCCTGCCGCCGGAATACGCCGGCAGGGCGGATGACTACATTGCGCATATCTGCGACGAAATGCTCCCGGCCCTGGCTGAAGAGGGCCTGGTGGACGCCGTCGATGCCTTCTGCGAACACCTGGCGTTCTCGCCGGCCCAGGTCGAAAAAGTCTTCATCAAGGCGCGTGAACTGGGCCTGCCGGTCAAGCTGCATGCCGAGCAGTTGTCGTCGCTGCACGGCTCGAGCCTGGCGGCACGCTACCAGGCGCTGTCGGCCGACCACCTGGAGTTCATGACCGAGGAAGACGCCGTCGCCATGGCCGAGGCCGGCACCGTCGCCGTGCTGCTGCCGGGCGCGTTCTACTTCCTGCGTGAAACCCAGCTGCCGCCGATGGATGCCCTGCGCCGTCATGGCGTGAAGATCGCCCTGGCCAGCGACCTCAACCCGGGCACCTCGCCCGGGCTGTCGTTGCGCCTGATGCTGAACATGGGTTGCACCTGCTTCCGCATGACGCCTGAAGAGGCCCTGGCGGGCGTGACCGTGCATGCGGCTACGGCCTTGGGCCTGGGCGAAAGCCACGGTTCGCTGGAGGTGGGCAAGGTCGCGGACTTCATCGCCTGGCAGATCGAGCGCCCGGCGGATCTGAGCTACTGGCTCGGCGGCGACCTGCCCAAGCGGGTGGTGCGCCTGGGCCATGAGATATCCAACTGAGTGAGGGCACATGGACAAGGTATTGAGTTTTCACCAGGGCCAGCTGCCGCTGCTGATCAGCATGCCTCACGCAGGCCTTAGCCTGACCGACGCCGTGCGTGACGGCTTGGTCGAGCAGGCGCGCAGCCTGCCAGACACCGACTGGCACATCCCACGTCTGTACGATTTCGCCAGGGACCTGGGTGCCAGCGTGGTGGCCGCCCAGTATTCGCGGTTCGTCATCGACCTGAACCGCCCGGATGACGACAAACCGTTGTATGCCGGCGCCACCACAGGTCTGTACCCGGCGACGCTGTTCGAGGGTGAGCCGTTGTTCAAGGCGGGCCAGGAACCCTCAGCTGACGAGCGCAAAGGCTACCTGGAGCACATCTGGCGTCCCTACCACGATACGATCCGCCAGGAGCTCGCGCGCCTGCGTGAGATTCACGGCTATGCCCTGTTGTGGGATGCCCACTCGATCCGCTCGGTCATCCCACACCTGTTCGACGGCAAGCTGCCGGACTTCAACCTGGGGACCTTCAGCGGCGCCAGCTGTGACCCGGTCCTGGCCGAGCGTCTGCTGGGTGTCTGCGCGCAGGCCCAGGGCTATACCTCCGTGCTCAACGGGCGCTTCAAGGGTGGGCACATCACCCGTCATTACGGCGATCCGGCGAACCACATCCATGCGGTGCAACTGGAGCTGGCGCAGAGCACCTATATGGAAGAGGTCGAGCCGTTCAAGTACCGCGAGGACCTGGCCCAGCCGACCCAAGTGGTGCTCAAGCAGTTGCTCGAGGCCGTCCTGGCCTGGGGCAGGGAGCGCTACGGGCGGTAAGTCCGCTGTCCTGTTCGCCGGTCTACTCGCTCCCACAGGTTCATCGCCAGAGCTGTGGAAGCGGGGATTCCCGCGAACAGCCCCGCACACATCCACCTGTTTCACCGTGACACATGCTCAAAGCGCAATTCAGGTTTATGATGCCAGGCGGCAGATTAAATCCTCACACGGAGTGCGCAATGCAGACCCTGTACCCGCAGATCAAACCCTACGCCCGGCACGATCTGGCCGTGGAAGCACCGCATGTGCTGTATGTAGACGAAAGCGGATCGCCAGAAGGTCTGCCGGTGGTATTCATCCACGGTGGCCCCGGCGCGGGCTGCGATGCCCAGAGCCGTTGCTACTTCGACCCTACCCTCTACCGCATCATCACCTTCGACCAGCGCGGCTGTGGCCGATCGACTCCGCATGCGAGCCTGGAAAACAACACCACCTGGCACTTGGTCGAGGACCTGGAGCGCATCCGTGAGCACCTGGGCATCGACAAGTGGGTGCTGTTCGGCGGCTCCTGGGGCTCCACCCTGGCCCTGGCCTATGCCCAGACCCATCCCGAGCGGGTCCATGGCCTGATCCTGCGCGGCATCTTCCTGTGCCGCCCGCAGGAGATCCAATGGTTCTACCAGGAAGGCGCCAGCCGCCTGTTCCCCGATTATTGGCAGGACTACATCGCGCCGATTCCGCCGGAGGAGCGGGGCGACTTGGTCAAGGCCTTCCACAAGCGCCTGACCGGCAACGACCAGATTGCCCAGATGCACGCGGCCAAGGCCTGGTCGACCTGGGAAGGCCGGACCGCGACCCTGCGTCCCAACCCTCTGGTGGTCGATCGCTTCTCCGAGCCGCAGCGCGCGCTGTCTATCGCGCGCATCGAATGCCACTACTTCATGAACAACGCCTTCCTCGAGCCGGACCAGTTGATCCGCGACCTGCCGAAGATCGCCCACCTGCCGGCGGTGATCGTGCATGGCCGCTACGATGTGATCTGTCCGCTGGAAAACGCCTGGGCGCTGCACCAGGCCTGGCCCAACAGCGAGCTGAAGGTAATCCGCGACGCAGGCCACGCCGCCTCCGAGCCGGGTATCACCGACGCCTTGGTGCGCGCTGCCGACCAGATGGCCCGGCGCCTGCTCGACCTGCCTCTGGAAGAAGCATGAAAGGGCTGTTGCAGCGCGTACGCGGTGCGCGCGTCGAAGTAGAGGGCCAGATCGTCGGCTCGATCGACCAGGGCCTGCTGGTCCTGGTGGCTGTCGAGCCGGGAGATACCCGCGAGCATGCCGACAAGCTTCTGCACAAATTGCTCAACTACCGGGTATTCAGCGACCCCCAGGGCAAGATGAACCTGTCCCTTAAGGACATCGGCGGCGGCCTGCTGCTGGTGTCCCAGTTCACCCTGGCCGCCGACACTCGCAATGGCATGCGTCCCAGCTTCTCCACCGCCGCGCCGCCAGCGCTCGGCGCCGAGATATTCGACTATCTTCTTGAGCGGGCCCGCGCCGCCCATGGCGATGTCGCCAGCGGCCGATTCGGGGCGGACATGCAGGTGCATTTGGTCAATGATGGCCCCGTAACATTTATGTTACAAATATGAGGTTAAAAAACCCCTTGTTTGAAGGAAAACAAGTGGGTTTGTACGATAAATAGTTGTTTCAGCCTGATGCGTTGTAACGCGCCCTGCTGGATAATCGCGCGCTGCGTGAGCCTACGTTCGTAGGCTCGTTTCACTCTGACTCGAGCACTGTCTGGAACCGTTTGGGGAATCATTAGGCCCTTACGGGGTCCGAACAGTGCTCGCCAACCCGGCATTGGTCGCTGGCCGTTGGTTTCATGATCTGTTTTCGGCGAGGGTTGCTCGTGATTGTTAGTCCCTGTATTGCACAAAGAATCCCCGGAAATCGGCTTCGCAAGGCCCTGGCGGCAGGCGTCGCGCTGGTTGGCCTGATGAGCGCTGGCCAGCTTTGGGCATTCAATCTTGACGATGTTGCAGCCAAGGCAAAGGATCTCGCCGGTCAGAAGTACGAAGCACCGAAGAGCAACCTGCCAGCGGTCTTCCGTGACATGAAGTTCGGGGACTACCAGAAAATCCGTTTCATCCAGGAAAAGGCCGAGTGGGCCAAGGACAAGACGCCATTCAAGCTGTCCTTCTACCACCAGGGCATGCACTTCGACACGCCGGTGAAGATCAACCAGGTCACCGCCACCAAGGTCGAGGAAATCAAGTACGACCCGAGCCGCTTCGAGTTCGGTGACGTCCCACACGACCCCAAGACCGTCGAAAACCTCGGCTATGCCGGTTTCCGCGTGCTCTACCCGATCAACAAGGCTGACAAGCAGGACGAGATCATGACCCTGCTTGGCGCCAGCTATTTCCGCGTCGTCGGCAAGGGCCACGTGTATGGCCTGTCGGCCCGTGGCCTGGCCATCGACACCGCGCTGCCGTCGGGCGAGGAATTCCCGCGCTTCACCGAGTTCTGGGTCGAAAAGCCAAAGCCGACCGACAAGCACCTGGTGATCTACGCCCTGCTGGATTCGCCACGCTCCACCGGCGCCTACAAGCTGACCCTGCGTCCAGGCAGCGATACCCTGCTGGACGTCAAGTCCAAGGTCTTCCTGCGTGACCATGTCAGCCGCCTGGGTGTTGCTCCGCTGACCAGCATGTTCCTGTTCGGCGCCAACCAGCCGTCCAAGGTCCTCAATTACCGCCCGGCCCTGCACGACTCCGAGGGCCTGTCGATCCACGCGGGCAACGGCGAATGGCTGTGGCGCCCGCTTAACAACCCCAAGCATTTGGCCGTGAGCAGCTTCAGCGTTGAGAACCCCCGTGGTTTCGGCCTGCTGCAGCGCCAGCGTGAGTTCAGCGCCTACGAAGATCTCGACGACAACTACCAGAAGCGTCCAAGCGCCTGGGTCGAGCCGCGTGGCGATTGGGGCAAGGGCACCGTCGACCTGGTCGAGATCCCGACCGCCGACGAGACCAACGACAACATCGTGGCCTTCTGGAGCCCAGAGAAGCTGCCTGAGCCCGGCAAGCCGATGGAGTTCGAGTACCGCCTGCGCTGGACCATCAACGAGTCCCAACTGCACTCGCCAGAGCTGGGCTGGGTGAAGAAGACCATGCGCTCCACTGGTGATGTGAAGCAGTCCAACCTGATCCGCGAAGCCGATGGCAGCGTGGCCTTCCTGGTCGACTTCGAGGGCCCGGCCCTGGCCGCCCTGCCGGAAGACACCGCCCTGCGCAGCCAGGTCAGCGTCGGCGACAACGCCGAGGTGGTCGAGAACAACCTGCGCTATAACCCTGAAACCAAGGGCTGGCGCCTGACCCTGCGACTGAAGGTCAAGGATCCGAGCAAGTCCACCGAGATGCGCGCCGCACTGGTGCGTGACGTTCCGGTGGAACCGGCCAAACCGGCCAAGGAAGGCAAGCAGGACAAGGCCGCAGCCAAGCACGCCAAGGCCGAGAAAGCCGCCAAGGCTGAACAACCTGCCGCCGATGCGGCATCCACCAACGGGGCACCGGCCACCACCGAAAAAGTGATGACCGAGACCTGGAGCTATCAGTTGCCTGCCGATGAGTAACTCAAGCGCACGGCCAGAATCGCTTGGCGAGTACCTGGCCCACCTACCCCTGAGCGATGAGCAGCGCGCGGAACTCGCCAGCTGCCAATCGTTCAGCGAGCTGCACCAACGCCTGGCGGCCCGACCGGCCGCCAACCCCGCCGAGGCCGTGCAGGCCTCGGTGGGCCCACGCCTGACCGTGGGCAGCGCCGCCGAGCTCGAAGATGCCGAAATGCTCGGCGTCGACGGCAGCGGCCGGCTGTGCCTGAAGATCGCACCGCCGATCAAGCGTACCCGCGTAATCCCCGAGCCATGGCGCACCAACATCCTGGTGCGCATGTGGCGTCGGCTCACCGGGCGCACCAATGCACCGCAACCGCCCAAGCGCGAGTTGCCACCGGCCCGCTGGCGCCGGGTCGGCTCCCTACGCCGCTATATTCTCCTGGCCTTGATGATCGGGCAGACCCTCGTTGCCGGCTGGTACATGAAGGGCATCCTGCCGTACCAGGGCTGGTCGTTCGTTTCGCTCGACGAAATCATGGCCCAGTCGCTCTGGGAGTCGGTGGTGCAGGTCTGGCCCTATGCTTTGCAGACGAGCATCCTGATCCTCTTCGGCATCCTGTTCTGCTGGGTGTCGGCGGGCTTCTGGACCGCGCTGATGGGCTTTCTCGAATTGCTCACCGGTCGTGACAAGTACCGCATCTCCGGCAGCAGCGCCGGCAACGAGCCGATCGCGCCCCAGGCGCGTACCGCGCTGGTCATGCCGATCTGCAACGAAGACGTGCCACGGGTGTTCGCCGGCCTGCGTGCGACCTTCGAGTCGGTGGCCGCCACTGGCGACCTGGACCGGTTCGACTTCTTCGTGCTCAGCGACACCAACGACACTGACATCGCCGTGGCCGAGCAACAGGCCTGGCTGGACGTGTGCCGTGAGGCCAAGGGCTTCGGCCGTATCTTCTATCGCCGCCGCCGTCGTCGCGTGAAGCGCAAGAGCGGCAACCTGGACGACTTCTGCCGTCGTTGGGGGGGCGAGTACAAGTACATGGTCGTGCTCGACGCCGACAGCGTCATGAGCGGTGAGTGCCTGACCAGCCTGGTACGCCTGATGGAGGCCAACCCGGACGCCGGCATCATCCAGACCGCGCCCAAGGCCTCGGGCATGGATACCCTCTATGCGCGCCTGCAGCAGTTCGCCACCCGCGTCTATGGCCCGCTGTTCACCGCCGGTCTGCACTTCTGGCAACTGGGCGAATCGCACTACTGGGGCCATAACGCGATCATTCGCATGAAGCCCTTCATCGAGCATTGCGCCCTGGCGCCATTGCCGGGCAAGGGTGCGTTCGCCGGTGCGATCCTCTCCCACGACTTCGTCGAAGCCGCGCTGATGCGCCGTGCCGGCTGGGGTGTGTGGATCGCCTATGACCTGCCGGGCAGCTACGAAGAACTGCCGCCGAACCTGCTCGATGAACTCAAGCGCGACCGGCGCTGGTGCCACGGCAACTTGATGAACTTCCGACTGTTCCTGGTCAAGGGCATGCACCCGGTACACCGTGCGGTGTTCCTGACCGGTGTCATGTCGTACCTATCGGCGCCATTGTGGTTCTTCTTCCTGGTGCTCTCGACCGCGCTGCTGGCGACCAACACGCTGATGGAGCCGCAGTACTTCATCGAGCCGTTCCAGCTCTACCCGCTGTGGCCGCAATGGCATCCGGAGAAGGCCATCGCGCTGTTCTCCACCACCATCGTGCTGCTGTTCCTGCCCAAACTGCTCAGCGTCATCCTGATCTGGGCCAAGGGCGCTACGGAGTTCGGGGGGCGCATCAAGGTCACCGTGTCGATGCTGATCGAGATGCTGTTCTCCATGCTGCTGGCGCCGGTGCGGATGATCTTCCACACCCGCTTCGTCCTGGCCGCGTTCCTCGGCTGGGCGGCGACCTGGAATTCGCCGCAGCGTGACGACGACTCCACGCCGTGGAGCGAGGCAGTCCGTCGCCACGGTCCGCAGACGCTGCTGGGCATCGCCTGGGCGGCCTTGGTGGCTTGGCTGAACCCAAGCTTCCTGTGGTGGCTGGCGCCGATCGTGGGCTCGCTGGTGCTGTCGATTCCGGTCTCGGTGATTTCCAGCCGTACGCGCCTGGGCCTGGCGGCCAAGGACGAGAAGCTGTTCCTCATCCCCGAGGAATACGCGACGCCGCAGGAGCTGCTGGCGACCGACCAGTACACCCATGAGAACCGCTGGCATGCCCTGCACGACGGCTTCGTTCGTGCGGTGGTCGACCCACGGCAGAACGCCCTGGCGTGCGCCATGGCTACCGCACGCCATGGTCAGGCCGCGCCGATCGAGGCGTTGCGCATCGAGCGTGTGGCCAAGGCCCTGGAAGTCGGGCCCAAGGGCCTGGATGGCAACACCCGCCTGGCGCTACTGAGCGACCCGGTGGCGCTCTCGCGCCTGCATGAGCAGGTATGGGCATCGAACAACGAGGCCTGGATCGGGGTATGGCGCAGCTCCATCACCAACGATCCACACTCGCCGCTGCTGCCGTTGCACCCGGAAAACCAGGCCCAGCCTTCACTGGTCGGCGCCTGATTCCCCAAGGGCCGCTTTGCGGCCCTTTTCCCAGGCTTCGCCAGAGTCCTCCGGTGTCTTCACCGAACCTGTGGAGGCTGCTGAAGCCTGCGGCCAGGGCCTGTGTCTCTATTTTGGCCAACAATGTCCCCCCCGGCTCTAGGTCCTAGGCCGCGCATGCGTTAGCATCCCTCTCGATATTGCGTATCGGTCTATCGACCTTTCCAACAATAAAATTCGCAACACTTTGCTAGGGGACTTGGTAATGATGAAGAAATACCTGTCGCGACTGCTGGTCGGTGTCACCGCACTGGTCGCCGTCACCGCCGCCCAGGCGGGCGCCATCGAAGACGCCGTCAAACGCGGTACCTTGCGGGTCGGTATGGACCCGACCTACATGCCCTTCGAAATGACCAACAAGCGTGGCGAGATCATCGGTTTCGAGGTGGACATCCTCAAAGCCATGGCCAAGTCCATGGGCGTCAAGCTGGAAACCGTCTCCACCGCCTATGACGGCATCATCCCAGCCCTGCTGACCGATAAGTTCGACATGATCGGCAGCGGCATGACTCTGACCCAGGAGCGCAACCTGCGCCTGAACTTCAGCGAACCCTTCATCGTCGTCGGCCAGACCCTGCTGATCCGCAAGGAACTCGCGGGCGAGATCAAGTCCTACAAAGACCTGAACAACGAGAAGTACCGCATCACCTCCAAGCTCGGCACCACCGGCGAGATGGTTTCCAAGAAACTCATCAGCAAGGCCAAGTATCACGGTTACGACAACGAGCAAGAGGGCGTGATGGACGTGGTCAACGGCAAGGCCGATGCTTTCGTCTACGACGCCCCGTACAACGTGGTAGCGGTCGAGAAGGCCGGTGCCGGCAAGCTGCTGTTCCTCGAAGAGCCGTTCACCTACGAGCCGCTTGCCTTCGGTCTGAAGAAGGGCGACTACGACAGCATCAACTTCATCAACAACTTCCTGCACCAGATCAAGAACGACGGGACCTACGATCGTATTCACGACAAGTGGTTCAAGAACAAAGACTGGCTGAAGGACATGGAATAAGCAGTAGCTACAAGCCGCAAGCTGCACGCTGCAAGATGAAACAGAGCCTACGCTTGGCCTGTTCTTGCCGCGTGTTGCTTGCGGCTTGCCGCTTTCTGGAGTACCCCAATTGATCAAGCACAAGAAAGCCCAGTGGCCCTGGCACGGGTTGACCGCGCTGGTCCTGGTGGGGCTGGCGTTCAGCCTCTACCTGGCCACCTCGATGATTTCCTACGAGTGGCGCTGGAACCGCGTTCCCCAATATTTCGCCTACCAGGCCGAAGAAGCGCAGCGCGC
This sequence comes from Pseudomonas sp. HMSC08G10, assembly GCF_001808425.1. NCBI lineage: Bacteria > Pseudomonadati > Pseudomonadota > Gammaproteobacteria > Pseudomonadales > Pseudomonadaceae > Pseudomonas > Pseudomonas sp. HMSC08G10. The sequence continues at coordinate 12,689 of NZ_KV793283.1, forward strand.
CGCTGAAAACGGCTCTGTCGAAGACATCACCCTCTCGGGCGACACCGCCCGCGTGACGCTCAAGGATGAAAGCGGCGGTCAGCAGGTCGTCACCGTCGCCAAGGACAGCCTGCTGCTGAGCCGTGGCGATGACGTCGCCGAGGGCGACCAGATCGGCGTGACCCGCCAGTGGGCCATTGGCCCCTTGACCTGGGGCCTGTGGACCACCCTATGGATCTCGGTAGTGTCCGGCGCCTTGGGCTTGGTGATCGGCCTGTTCGCCGGTTTGTGCCGGCTGTCGAACAACCCGACCCTGCGCGATCTTTCCACCGTCTATGTCGAGCTGGTACGCGGCACACCGCTGCTGGTGCAGATCTTCATTTTCTACTTCTTTATCGGCACCGTGCTCAACCTGTCCCGGGAATTCGCGGGGGTGGCGGCGTTGGCGTTGTTCACTGGCGCCTACGTAGCCGAGATCGTGCGCGCCGGTGTGCAGTCGATCGCCAAGGGGCAGAACGAAGCGGCACGCTCGCTGGGCCTGAACGCCAGCCAGTCGATGCGTCACGTGATCCTGCCCCAGGCGTTCAAGCGCGTGCTGCCACCGCTGGCCGGCCAGTTCATCAGCCTGGTCAAGGACACCTCGCTGGTCTCGGTGATCGCCATCACCGAACTGACCAAGAGCGGCCGCGAGGCTATCACCACCTCGTTCTCGACCTTCGAGATCTGGTTCTGCGTGGCAGGCCTGTACCTGCTGATCAACCTGCCGCTGTCGCACATGGCCAGCCGGCTCGAGCGGAGGCTTGCGCAAAGTGATTGAAGTCCGTGATCTGGTAAAAGTCTTCGACACCCGTGGCCAGGTGGTGCGCGCGGTGGACAACGTCTCCACTCGCGTGGCCAAGGGCGAAGTGGTGGTGGTGCTTGGGCCGTCAGGCTCGGGCAAGTCGACCTTCCTGCGTTGCCTGAACGGCCTGGAGCATTTCGACGATGGCCATGTGTCCATCGACGGCCTGCAGCTGGATGATCCGAAGACCGACATCAACGCCTACCGCCGCGAAGTCGGCATGGTGTTCCAGCATTTCAACCTGTTCCCGCACATGACGGTGCTCGAGAACCTGTGCCTGGCCCAGAAGGTGGTGCGCAAACGTGGCAAAGCCGAGCGCGAAGCCAAGGCGCGCGCGCTGCTGGAGAAGGTCGGCATTGCCCAGAAAGCCAACGAATACCCTTCGCGCCTTTCCGGTGGCCAGCAGCAGCGCGTGGCCATCGCCCGAGCCCTGGCGATGGAGCCGAAGGTGATGCTGTTCGATGAACCCACCTCGGCGCTGGACCCGGAAATGGTCGGCGAGGTACTGGATGTCATGAAGACCCTGGCCCAGGAAGGCATGACCATGGTCTGCGTGACCCACGAAATGGGCTTTGCCCGTGAAGTGGCCGACCGCGTGCTGTTCTTCGACCACGGCAAGCTCCTCGAAGACTCCCCGCCCCAGCAGTTCTTCGCGGCTCCCAAAGACCTGCGCGCCCAGGCCTTCCTGCGTCAGGTGCTGTAGAGCGGGGAGCAAGCTTCACGCGGCATGAAAAAAGCCGAACCGAGATGGTGAACTCATCTCCGTTCGGCTTTTTCTTGTGCTTGCAGCTTGCAGCTGTTTTACAGCCGGAAGCGTGCTACCAGCCCCTGAAGGTGTGTCCCCAGGCGCGCCAGTTCGACGCTGGAGCTCGCGGTTTCCTCACTGGCTGCCGATGTCTGGTCGGAAATGTCACGTACGTTCATCACGCTGCGGTTGATCTCCTCAGCCGTGGCGCTCTGTTGCTCGGCTGCCGTGGCGATCTGCTGGTTCATCGCCTGGATCGACGAGACGGTGCGGGTGATGGTTTCCAGAGAACCTCCGGCGCGACGGGTCAATTCGACGCTGCTGTCGGTCAGGGCGCGGCTGCCATCCATCACCCCCGCCACGCGCTGGGTGCCGCTTTGCAGGCTGGCGATCAGTTCTTCGATTTCCTCGGTCGATTGCTGGGTGCGCTGGGCGAGGCTGCGCACCTCGTCTGCGACCACGGCGAAACCACGACCGGCTTCACCTGCACGAGCGGCCTCGATGGCCGCGTTGAGCGCCAACAGGTTGGTCTGCTGGGCCACCGACTTGATGACGTCCAGCACGCTGCCGATCTTGTCGCTCTCGGCCTTGAGCTGGTTCATGGCCTCGCTGGAATTGACCACTTCGCTGGCCAGGCGCTCGATCTGGGCGATGGCTTCACCGACCACGCGATCGCCTTCACGGGCCTGCTGATCGGCCATCAGCGCTGCCTCGGAGGCCTGCTCGGCGCTGCGGGCGACCTCATGCACGGTGGCGGTCATTTGGTTCATGGCCGTGGCGACCTGATCGGTCTCGACCTTTTGATTGTTGACCCCGGCGCTGGTCTGTTCGGTGACCGCCGACAGCTCCTCGGCCGCGCTGGCGATCTGGGTGACGCCGTCACCGATGCCGCTGATCAGCGTACGCAGGCCTTGGTTCATGCGTTTCATGCTCGCTTGCAGCTGGCCCAGCTCGTCGCGGCGCTCGATCGATTGGTCGTCCTGACTGAGGTCGCCATTGGCCACGCGCTCGGCGGCCGCGAGGATCTGGCGCAGCGGCACGATGATCTGCCGGGTGATGGTCCAGGCGGCCAGCAGACCCAGCAACAGGGCGAGGGCGGTGGCGGCGGCCAGCATACGCTTGGCTTGGCGGGTACCTTCGTCGCGTACCTTGGTTTGCGAGACTGTCATGGCCGCGCTGGACTCGAGCAGCACGTTGCCTTGTGTGGCCATGTGCTGCAGCGCCTGTTCGATTGCGGTTTGCGCGCTGTCGGGTTGTGTCGCGCGGCGCTGGTCGGCCTGCTGGAGCTGCTCGTAGCCTTGGCGGTACTGGCGCACAGCTTCCAGCTGCTGCTCTAGGCGCTGGTGATCGACAGGTTGTTCGATTTGCCCGAGCATCGCCTGCACTTGCTGCTCGAGCTTGTCCAGGGTCTTGTCCAGCTCGGTGAGCGAGGCTTGGTCGTGACGGGTCGTATAGTTCAGGCGGGCGATACGCAGCTCCTGGGTGGTCTGGTAGATCAGCGAAATGTTGCCCAGCTTGTCGCCGCGGTTGGTGACGTTGTCGATACCTGTCCAACCTGTGGCAGTGATCGCCAGGGTCAGCAGCAACACCAGGCCGAAGCCAAAGCCCAACTTGCGATTGACGCTCATGTTCCCCAGAAAATGGGCAAACCCTCGATACATGCTTCACTCCCCCGTCGGCTTGGTCGCATTTTTGTCATGCTTCCAAGGCCATCGGCTTGCCGGGGGGAAACTTGATGGGAGGTGTTTGACCCGCTCGTCAGAAAATTCGCGACAGCAATGCCGTCACGGCGGTTTCCACACGTAGGATACGATCGCCCAGCTGCACCGGCGCCAAGCCTGCTTTGCCCAGCAGATCGACCTCATAGGGGATCCACCCGCCTTCCGGGCCGATGGCCAGGGTCACAGGCGACTCCACGGCACGTGGACAGGCTGGGTAGGGCCCTGGATGAGCGACCAAGCCAAGCGTACCGGCCGCGATGGCGGGTAGACGGTCTTCGACGAACGGCTTGAAGCGCTTCTCGACGATCACCTCGGGCAGCACGGTGTCACGGGCCTGCTCCAGGCCCAGGATGAGGTTCTCGCGGATCGTCTCGGGGTTCAGGAAGGGCGTTTGCCAGAAGCTCTTCTCGACCTTGTAGCTGTTGACCAGGATCAGCCGTGGCACCCCCAGGGTGGCGACGGTCTGGAACAGGCGACGAAGCATTTTCGGGCGTGGCACGGCCAGCACCAGGGTCAGCGGCAGCTTGGCCGGGGGCGGCTGGTCGAAAGCCACCTGCAGCTCGGCTTCATGCCCTGCCAGGCGCAGCACCGTGGCCTTGCCCATCAAGCCATTGACCTGACCGACGCGCAGGGTATCGCCCACTTCGACGCCGTGGATCTCCTGCATGTGGGTAAAGCGCCGGTCAGCCAGCACCACGCGATCGGCCGCGATGAAGTCGGCCTCTTCAAGTAACAGCAGGTTCACGGTTGGGTCGCTGGCGGCTGGTCGTTGTGGTCATCCGAGGCCGCTTCTTCGGCCTGGTTGCGCTTGCGGATCAGGCTGCCGCACAGCACGCCGACCTCGAACAGCATCCACATGGGTACGGCGAGCAGGGTCTGGGAGAAGATGTCCGGTGGGGTCAGGATCATGCCGACCACGAAGCAGCCGATGATGACGTAGGGGCGGATCTTCTTCAGGTACTGCACATCGACTACGCCGATCCACACCAGCAGCACCACTGCCACCGGAATCTCGAAGGCGACGCCGAAGGCGAAGAACAGGGTCATGACGAAGTCCAGGTAACTGGAAATGTCCGTCATCATCGACACGCCCTCGGGCGTGGCGCTTGCGAAGAAGCCGAAGATCAGCGGGAACACCAGGAAATAGGCGAACGCCATGCCGGCATAGAACAGGATGATGCTCGAGACCAGCAGGGGAATGGCGATGCGCTTTTCATGGCGGTACAGCCCCGGTGCAATGAAGCCCCATATTTGCTGGAGGATGAACGGGATGGCCAGGAACAGCGAGACAATCATCGTCAGCTTGAACGGCGTCAGGAACGGCGAGGCCACGTCGGTGGCGATCATCGTCGCGTTGGCCGGCAAGTGTGAGCGCAGGGGCGCCGAGACCAGGGTGTAGATCTGCTGGGCGAAGGAGAACAGCCCGGCGAAGATCAGGAAGATGGCGGCTACGCAGCGCAGCAGGCGGGTACGCAGTTCGGTCAGGTGCGAGACCAGCGGCATCGGCTGGTCGTGTTCCGGTCTATCGCTCATGGGGCTCGTGGCGGCTGCTGCGGCTCAGTGGGGGCGGCTGGGGATACCGGGGCGCTGCTGCCGGGAGCGGCAGGGGTGGTCGGTGGCGCCGGTGTTTCACTGCTGCCGATGGATGGCGTGGCTGACCTGCTCGGATCGAGGATGCGCTTGGCTTGCTCCTCCATCTGCAGGATGTGCTCGTTGTGCAGTTGACGGCGGATTTCGTCGGCACCGATCTCGCGCTCGACTTCCGTCTTGATAGCGTTGAAGCTGCGCTTGAGTCGACCGATCCACAGGCCTGCGGTACGCGCGGCACCGGGCAGGCGCTCGGGACCGAGCACCAGCAGGGCGACCAGACCGACGAGCAGCAGCTCGCTGAAGCTGATGCCGAACATGGGTCAGTCTTTCCGCTGCGGCTCTTGGACCGGCTGGGCCTGGCCTTCGATGGTCTGGCCCTGGGGCTGCTGGGCGGTGTTCTGCACGGGGGCTGCGGGTTGGACCGGCGGCGGGGTCTGCTCGGCCGGTTTGTTTTCTTCCTCGTTCATCGCCTTGCGGAAGCCCTTGATCGATTCGCCCAGATCGCTGCCCAGGTTCTTCAGCTTCTTGGTGCCGAAGACCAGGATCACGACGACCAGCAGGACGACCCAGTGTTTCCAGTCAAAAATACCCATTTCGTACTCCTGAAATTTACAGGTACAGCGAATTTTTCTGACAGCGCGGTCCCTGTAGGAGCGGGTTCACCCGCGAACACCGGCCAAGCCAGTGCCATCTACCGCGTTGCATTCTTCGCGGGGAAACCCGCTCCACAGGGACGCGTTGCGCCCCGGGAATACATCAGTTGGAAGGCTGGCGTGCGGCCTTCTCGTCATGCCCGGAGAGCCCGAAGCGGCGCTCCAGTTCATCGAGCACGGCCTGTGGGTGTTGGCCCAGCGCGCTGAGCATCACCAGGCTATGAAACCACAGGTCGGCGGTTTCGTAGATGACATCGCCGTAATCCTTGCTGATGGCGGCATCCTTGGCAGCGATGATGGTTTCGACGGACTCTTCGCCCAGTTTCTCGAGGATCTTGTTCAGACCCTTGTGGTACAGGCTGGCCACATAGGAGCTGTCGGGCGCCGCTTGCTTGCGTTGCTCGAGTACTTCGGCAAGGCGGTTGAGGGTGTCGCTCATGTCAGTGTCCTGCGCTGTAGATGGCATCCGGATCCTTGAGGACCGGGTCGACGGTTTTCCACTGGCCGTCTTCGAAGACGCGATAGAAGCAGCTTTCGCGACCGGTGTGGCAGGCGATATGGCCCAGTTGCTCGACCATCAGGATGATCACGTCGGCGTCGCAGTCCAGGCGCATTTCGTGCAGCTTCTGCACATGGCCGGACTCCTCGCCCTTGCGCCACAGTTTGCCACGTGAGCGCGACCAGTAGATGGCACGTTGTTCGGCGGCGGTCAGGGCCAGGGATTCGCGGTTCATCCAGGCCATCATCAATACGCGTCCGGTCTTGTGGTCCTGGGCGATCGCCGGCACCAGGCCATCGCTGTTCCACTTGATCTCGTCCAGCCAGTCTTTCATCGTCGACTCCAAATCCGGACCCGCGCCTGTGTCGGGCCCCTTGCGCTAGTGTGCCAGCCAGCCGCGCGGCTGGCTATTGGCGTACGATCAGGAAGAGCCCGGCCGCCAGCATCAGCCAGGCGGGCCAGGCCGTCGGGGCGCTGAGGCTGGCCGCCCCGGCCGCCAGGGTGACACCGCCGCCGAGCAGGCCGGCACCGAGCAGACGCAGGGCCCAGCGGTCGCCCTGGCGGCGGCGCTCCGGCAGTTGCGGATCGTTCAGGTGCGGTTGCGACAGACGCTCGAGCAGGTCGCGGGTCATGTCGGCCAGGTGCGGCAGTTGCTCTACCTGGCTTTGCAGGTTGCCGAACACCGCCTTGGGGCTCATGCGATCACGCATCCAGCGCTCCAGGTACGGTTTGGCGGTGCTCCACAGGTCCAGGTCGGGATAAAGCTGGCGGCCCAGGCCTTCGATGTTGAGCAAGGTCTTCTGCAGCAGGACCAGCTGCGGCTGGACTTCCATGTTGAAGCGTCGGGCCGTCTGGAACAGGCGCATCAGTACCTGACCGAAGGAGATGTCCTTGAGCGGTTTCTCGAAGATTGGCTCGCACACGGTACGGATAGCCGCCTCGAACTCGTTGACCTTGGTCTGCGCCGGTACCCACCCCGAATCGATGTGCAGCTGGGCGACGCGGCGGTAGTCGCGCTTGAAGAAGGCGATAAGGTTACGCGCCAGGTAATCCTGGTCCTCCGAGGTGAGGCTGCCGACGATACCGCAGTCGATGGCGATGTACTGCGGGCTCCAGGGCTTGACCGTGCTGACGAAGATGTTGCCCGGGTGCATGTCGGCGTGGAAGAAACTGTCGCGGAACACCTGGGTGAAGAAGATCTCCACACCACGCTCGGCGAGCAGTTTCATGTCAGTGCGCTGGTCGGCCAGGGTCGCCAGGTCGGTGACCGGCACGCCGTAGATACGCTCCATCACCAGCACCTTGGGGCGGCACCAGTCCCAGTACACCTGGGGCACGTACATCAGTTCCGAGCCTTCGAAGTTGCGGCGCAGCTGGCTGGCGTTGGCTGCCTCGCGCAGCAGGTCGAGCTCATCGAAGATGGTCTTTTCGTAGTCGCTGACCACTTCCACCGGGTGCAGGCGTCGGGCGTCGGCCGAGACCCGCTCGGCGCCCTTGGCGATCAGGAACAGCCAGGCCAGGTCCTGGGCGATCACCGGCTTGAGGCCAGGGCGCACCACCTTGACCACGACCTCTTCACCGCTCTTGAGGCGTGCGGCATGCACCTGGGCCACCGACGCCGAGGCCAGGGGCTCGACGTCGAAGCGGCTGAACACCTCGCCGACCTTGGCGCCCAGCTGCTCCTCGATCAGCGCCACGGCCTGCTTGGGGTCGAATGGCGGCACGCGGTCCTGCAGCAGCATCAGCTCATCGGCGATGTCGGTGGGCAGCAGGTCGCGGCGGGTGGACAGCAGTTGGCCGAACTTGATGAAGATCGGCCCCAGGTCCTGCAGGGCCATGCGCAGGCGTGCACCGCGGCTGAGCTCGGACGGTTTGCGCGGGAACCAGCGCCAGGGCAGCAAGGCGCGCAGGCTCATCAGCCACCAGGGCAGTGGAAGGTCGAACAGCAGGTCATCGAGGCGGTAGCGGATCACGACGCGCTGGATGCGCAACAGACGGCGGACGGCGAGCAGCTTCATGCGTTATCGCTGGTATCAAGGGATCGGGCGAGGCGGCGCAGGCGCGCCTCGAGGCGTTCAACGTCGACCTTCAGGGCATCGAGCTCACTGAAGGCCGCTTCGGCTTCGCGCCGGCCGACCAGGGTGCGGGACTCTTCGGCCAGGTACTCGGAGAGGTTCTGGCTGAAGCGTGAAAGGCCCTGGCGGGTCCAGCGGGCGCGCAGGCGGATATGCCCGGCGACCAGTGCAGTGGCGACCGGCCCCAGCCAGCGTGACAGCTCGTACTCCCAGTCCAGTTCCAGGTCCTGGAGCACACCGACCAGGTCCAGCAGCACGGCGCTGTCGCCATGCAGTTCGACCTGAGGGCTGTGCAGTACGGCGGTCTTGTCCTTGGCGAAGGCCAGTTGGGCGAGGCTGCCGGCCGGCGCGCGCAGGCTGCAATCGACCTCGCCTTCCCAGTGGGCAGCGAGCATCAGGCCTTGTTCATCGGGCAGGATGTACAGCTGCAAGGCCGGCTGGCGGCAGTCGATCTCGATCACCTTGCCTTCGAGCGCAGCCAGGCGCGGCAAGGCCGTGCTGTCCATGCGCAGGACCCGGTTGAGCCCATGCTCGACGCTGGCGAGCAGGCCGGCCAGGAGCATCAGGGTTTGATTCCCCGGTGCACGGCGACGATGCCGCTGGTCATGTTGTGGTAGGTGACGCGGTCGAAGCCGGCCTCGACCATCATGGCCTTGAGGGTTTCCTGGTCGGGGTGCATGCGGATCGATTCGGCCAGGTAGCGGTAGCTTTCCGAGTCGTTGGTGATCAGCTTGCCGGCCAGTGGCATGAAGGCGAACGAGTAGGCGTCGTAGGCCTTGGACATGAGCTTGTTGGTGGGTTTGGAGAACTCCAGCACCAGCAGACGACCGCCGGGCTTGAGGACGCGCAGCATCGAGCGGATGGCTTCGTCCTTGTGGGTGACGTTGCGCAGGCCGAAGGCGATGGTCACGCAGTCGAAGTGGTTGTCCGGGAAAGGCAGCTTCTCGGCGTCGGCCTGGACGAACTCAATGTTGCCGGCCACGCCACGGTCGAGCAGGCGGTCACGGCCGACCTTGAGCATCGACTCGTTGATGTCGGCGAGCACCACTTGGCCGGTGGGGCCTACCAGGCGCGAAAACTTGGCGGCCAGATCGCCCGTGCCACCGGCGATATCCAGCACCCGGTTGCCGCTGCGCACGCCCGACAGCTCGATGGTGAAGCGCTTCCACAGGCGGTGCATGCCCCCGGAAAGCACATCGTTCATCAGGTCGTACTTGGCGGCTACCGAGTGGAAAACCTCGGCGACTTTCTTCGCTTTCTGGCTCTCGGGTACGTTTTGGTAGCCGAAATGGGTGGTGGGTTCGGCGTGGTCGCCTTTGCGCTGGTCGTTCATATCGCTTCACCGAAAAAAATTACGGCCATTCTAGGGGCAACGGGCGGATTTGTCTTGGCGGGGTGCTCCGTGGGATGGGCGCGGGCATAATGGCGTCATTGTGTTGATATCCAGGATTGCCCGCATGACCCAGATCAGCGTTGAACGCAAACACTCCCTCGGCCGCGAGGCCGCCCGCGCCAAGGCCGAGATGCTGGTGGACCGGCTGACCCGCGAGTACGACCTCAAGGCAAGCTGGCAGGGCGACCGCGTCGACGTGTCGCGCAGCGGTGCCAATGGCAGCGTGCACATCGGCGAGGACACCATCCGCGTGGAGCTCAAGCTTGGGATGATGCTGTCGATGATGAGCGGCACCATCAAGGGCGAGATCGAGCGAGCGCTGGACAAGGCCCTGGCCTGACGGCCCTCCGAGTACCAAGCTGCAAGAAAAAGCAGAATCGCGTACGGCGGGATTTTGTTTTGCTTGCAGCTTGCAGTTGCGCTCTTAGGGTGAGGATTCTAATTTTCCGCCCTACCTTATGCTCAAGCCCGCGTTCCATGGGCAGTTCCTCCATTCCCTCAAGCGAGTGAGGTGCAGAGCATGGCCAAAGTGAACCTGAAGAAAAAAGACGACGCCCCCGGCAGCACCTTGGGCGAGGTGCGCGGCTACGCGCGCAAGATCTGGCTGGCGGGCCTGGGTGCCTATGCCCGTGTCGGCCAGGAAGGCTCGGACTACTTCAAGGAGTTGGTCAAGGCCGGCGAAGGCGTCGAGAAGCGTGGCAAGAAACGCGTCGACCAACAGCTCGACGCCGCCAACAACCAGATCGACGAAGCGACCGTGCAGGTAAGCCGTGTACGGGGCAAGGTCGAGATTCAACTCGACAAGATCGAGAAAGCTTTCGATGCACGGGTCGCCCGCGCCTTGAATCGCCTCGGCATACCGTCTAAACATGACGTTGAAGCGTTGTCCATCAAACTCGAACAGCTGACCGAGTTGCTCGAGCGTGTCGCGCGCAAACCATAAGGAGAGCAGGATGGCTGGCAAGAAGAACACCGAGAAAGAAGGCAGCTCCTGGGTCGGCGGGATCGAGAAGTACTCCCGCAAGATCTGGCTGGCTGGCCTGGGTATCTATTCCAAGATCGACCAGGACGGCCCGAAGCTGTTCGAGTCGCTGGTCAAGGATGGTGAAAAGGCCGAAAAACAAGCCAAGAAGAATGTCGATGACGTGAAGCAAAGCGCCAAGTCGTCCACATCTTCTCGTGTCTCCGATGTGAAAGAGCGCGCGTTGGGCAAGTGGAGCGAGCTGGAAGAAGCCTTCGACAAGCGCCTCAATAGCGCCATCTCGCGCCTGGGCGTACCAAGCCGCAACGAGATCAAGGCTCTGCACCAGCAGGTCGATAGCCTCACCAAGCAGATCGAGAAACTCACCGGTGCTTCGGTGACGCCAGTGTCCAAGGCTGCTGCCAGCAAGACCGCCGCCAAGCCTCTGGCAAAAGCGGCTGCCAAGCCTGCGGCGAAGACGGCTGCGGCGAAACCAGCCGCCAAGCCGGCTGCGAAGCCTGTAGCGAAGGCGGCTGCCAAGCCTGCGACGAAGAGCGCTGCGGCAAAACCGGCTGCCAAGGCGACTGCCGCCAAACCTGCGGCCAAACCCGCTGCGGCGAAGAAGCCCGCGGCGAAAAAAGCCCCCGTCAAGCCCGCGGCCGCCAAGCCAGCCGTTCCCGCCGCCAGCGCCGCCCCCGCTGCAACCGCCGCTCCGGCACCCGCCGCTGCGCCGGCCAGCAGCGCGCCATCGGCACCGGTGAACGCCGCTACCCAGGCCTAATACCGCGTCGCCCCTTTCGCGGGTAAACCCGCTCCCACAGGTTCAGCGTCGAACCTTGTGGGAGCGGGTTTACCCGCGAATGCGTCAGGCCAGGCAACGCATCGCGTGCGCCTTACCCCTCCAGGTATCTCCCCGCCAGCTGTTCGGCAGCCCCGCGTGCAGGGCCTACCAGATGTGGCGCCACCAGCATCATCACTTGATACACCACGATGCCCACGTCCCCTTCACGCCCAAGCACCCGCTGGTAATCGAGCGAAAACATCAGGGTCAGGGTGATCTGCTCCACCAGTTGCCCCAGCGCTTGCGTGTCGCTGCTCACAAGGCCTTGGCTCTTGAGGCTGGCAAGCAGGGCCGCGAGGGTGCGCTTGAGCGCATTGATCAGGCTGCGCATGCCGCGGGCCAGCTTCGGCAGGCGTCCGGTCAGGTTCGACAGGTCCTGGAACAGAAAACGGTACTGGGCCATGTGCTCGACGATCAGGTGCAGGAACAACCAATAATCCTCGGCGTCCAGGCGCACGCCCAGGGGTGGGTCCAGCAGCGGCATGAGCGCTTCCTCGAAGCGCTCGAACAGCCCCAGCACTAACGGCTCTTTGCCATGAAAGTGGTAATACAGGTTGCCCGGGCTGATGCCCAATTCGTTGGCGATCTCCAAGGTCGAGACGTTGGGTTCGCCCTGGCGATTGAACAAGTGCAAGGCGCATTCGAGGATACGGTCGCGGGTCTTCATCGTCTCAGCGTGCCCTGACATAGCTGCCCGGTGCCGGGCCCAGCGGTGGATAGCTGGCGTTGCCCAGCTCGGTCGCGGGGGCTTTCAGGCGCCCGGAGCGCTGGCCGATCCACTCCAGCCATTGGGGCCACCAGCTGCCTTCGTGGCGTGTGGCGTCGTGCACCCAGGCACGTGGGTCGCTCGACAGCGTGGGGTTCTCCAGGAAATGCGCCTTGGGGTTGCCAGGCGGGTTGATGATGCTCTGGATATGGCCGCTGTTGGCCAGCACGAAACGGCGTTTGCCACCGAGCAGCAAGGCCGAGCGGTACACCGCGTCCCACGGGGTGATGTGATCGTTGTTGCCGGCAACGGTGAAGCTGTCCAGGGTGACCTGGCCCAGGTCGATCGGTGTCCCGCACACCTGCATGCCGTTCGGGTAGGTCAGAGGGTTGAGCTTGAAGAAGTCCAGCAGCTCGCCATGAAACGCCGCGGGCAAACGCGTGTTGTCGGCGTTCCAGTAAAGGATGTCGAAAGCCGGTGGTGTCCTGCCCAGCAGGTAATTGTTGATCCAGTAGTTCCAGATCAGGTCGTTGGGCCGCATCCAGGCGAAGATTCGCGCCACCTCGCCGCCATCGAGCACACCGCGCTGGTACGAGCGGCGCTTGGACGCCTCGATGGTCTGCTCGTCGGCGAACAGGCTCGCCGGGCTGTCGAATTGGCTGTCCAGCAGACTGACCAGGTAGGTGGCGCTGCGTACCCGGCGCAATTGGCCCTTTGCCTGCAAGTGGCCCTGCAGGGCGGCCATGGTCAGGCCACCGGCGCAGGCGCCCATCAGGTTGGGGTCGCGGCTGCCGCTGATGCTGCGACAGGCGACGAGGGCTTCTTCCAGCGCCTCCACGTAGCTGGATAACCCCCATTCGCGATGGCGTGGGTCGGGGTTGCGCCAACTGACCATGAACACCTGCAGGCCGTTCTTGAGCATGTACTGCACGAAGCTGTTGGTCGGCCCAAGGTCGAAGATGTAGTACTTGTTGATCTGCGGCGGAATGACCATCAGCGGTCGGGCGTACTGTTTTTCGCTCATCGGCTTGTACTGGATCAGCTCCAGCAGTTCATTGCGAAACACCACGGCGCCGGGGGTGGCGGCGAGATTCACGCCCACCTCGAAAGCGCGCTCGTCCACCTGGCGCGGCAGGCCGTCGTTATGACGCAGGTCGTCGAGCAGGTGGGCCACGCCGCGGACCAGGCTCAGACCGCCGGTATTGAAGATTTCCTTGACCGCCAGAGGGTTGAGCAGCGAGTTGCTCGGTGCCAAAGCATCGTTGAGCAGGTTGAACAGAAAGTGCACCCGGGCGCGCTCATCGTCGTCCAGCGTACTTTCCTCAATCCATTGGCGAGTCTGTTTCTGCCAGGTCAGGTAGGCCTGCAGCCCGCGACGGTAGAAAGGGTTCTGGCTCCAGGTCGGGTCGCTGAAGCGGTTGTCGCGCGGGTGGGGCTGGTGCGGGCTGTCGCCGAGCATCACCCGGGTCAGTTGCCCGCCGAGGGCAAGCAGATGATGGGCGGTGTGCAAGGGGTTGCGCAGGCCAAGACGGCCGACATTGCGCAGTGTCGAGAACAGATCACGCCCGCGCAGGCCGGTGATCGCGTTTTGTACATTGATGCTCGTGGCGGGGACCGGTGTCGTCCCTTTTACCGGTTTATCTGTCATCCCACACTCCGTCGTAAGGCCTCATCCACGTTCGTCTCGCGTAACCATCACCACCGGTGGGGCTGGGTTCAGCCGCCAGGGCCAGGGGCCGGGCGCGGATGCATGACCGCGCGCTGACGCTCCTGCTGAAGGAATTTCATGATGATCGGCGCCACGGCTTCGGCCCGGGTAATCAGGAACAAATGCCCGTCGTCGATGATGTGCAACTGTGCGTTGGGAATACGCCAGGCCAGCAGACGCATGTTGATCAGCGGAATCAAAGGGTCATCGTCGCCGGCCAGTACCAGTGTCGGCTGCTGGAGCTTGTGCAGCCAGTGGATACTGGTCCAGCCAAGGCCGGCGAACAGTTGCCAGTAGTAACCGGTCTTGCCGCCAGAGCGCACCTTGGCCGCGTGGTGCAGGGCCAGGTCGGGGTCGCGGCGAAAACCACCGCCATAGATCAGCGGCGCGATGCGGATCACATGGGACGGCTGCACATAGCGCCGGGGGCTGGCCATCATCATCAGCACCTTGGGCTTGCCCGGCACCATGAAGGCCCCGGCGGCGGTCGCGGCGAGGATCAGCTTCTTGCAGCGCTCGGGGTAATCGTGCGCGAACTGCTGGGCCAGGGCACCGCCCCAGGACACGCCGATGACATTGACCTGGCCATAGTCGAGGTAGTCGAGCATGCGCGCAGTCAGCTTGGCCAGGCCTGGGAAGCGGTAGGGCCGGCTGGGCGTGGACGAGCCGCCGACACCCGGCACATCGAAGGCGATGACCTCGATGTCCGGGTCCAGCGCCTCGATGAACGGAAACACCAGCTCCAGGTTGGCGCCAATGCCATTGAAGATCAGCAAAGGCGTCAGGTGCGGCTTGCCGGGGCGGACCGCGGTGCGGATGGACTGGTTGTCCAGCTCGACTGTCCTGAATATGTAGGGTTGCGGCATGCACGGAACTCTAGGTCAAAAAGACGCCATGACGCGACCGAGCGGCCATGGCGACAGGTCTCATCGTTCGTGGACGTACGTCCCCGGTGCGGCTTCGCCTGCGGTGTAGGCGCGGTTGCCCAGGCGGGTCGGCGCCTTTTTCAGCTCACCTGCGCGCTCACCCAGCCAGGCTTGCCAGTGTAGCCACCAGGAGTCGGCGTGCTTGATCGCGTTTTCCTGCCAGGCCACGGGATCGTCCGGGCGGTCTTCACCGGTCATGAAGCGCGCCTTGGGATTGCCGGGCGGGTTGAGGATGCTCTGGATATGCCCGCTGTTGGACAGCACGAACTCGATCTTGCCGCCGAACAGGTGCGCCGAGCGGTAGCAGGACTGCCACGGGGTGATGTGGTCGGCAGTGCCGGCGACGCTGTAGATGTCGCAGTGGACCTTCTTCAGGTCGATGGCGGTACCGCACACTTCCAGGGCGTCGGCGCGGGTCAGCGGGTTGTTCTTGAACATCTCGATCAGGTCGCCGTGGAAGGCGGCGGGCAGGCGCGTGGTGTCGTTGTTCCAGAACAGGATGTCGAAAATCGGCGGCTCGTTGCCGAGCAAGTAGTTGTTGACCCAGTAGTTCCAGATCAGGTCGTTCGGGCGCATCCAGGCGAACACCTTGGCCATGTCGCTGCCTTCGAGCACGCCGGCCTGGTAGGAGTGGCGCTTGGCGGCTTCGAGGGTCTGTTCGTCGACGAACAGCGCGACCTGGGTGTCCATGGTGGTGTCCAGCACACTGACCAGCAAGGTCAGGGCGTTGACCTTGTTTTCGCCCAGCGCCGCGTAGTGGCCGACCAGCGCGGTGCAGGTAATGCCGCCGGAGCAGGCGCCGAGCATGTTCAGGTCCTTGCTGCCGGTGATGGACAGCACCGCGTCCACGGCTTCCTTGAGTGCATCGATGTAGGTCGACAGGCCCCATTCGCGCTGGGCCTTGGTGGGGTTGCGCCAACTGATGATGAAGGTCTGCTGGTTCGCGCGCAGGCAAAAGCGCGCCAGGCTTTTTTCCGGGCTCAGGTCGAAGACATAGAACTTGTTGATCTGTGGCGGCACGATCAGCAGCGGACGGGCGTGCACCTGTTCGGTGATGGGGCTGTACTGGATCAGCTCCAGCACGTCGTTGCGATACACAACGGCCCCTTCGCTGGTGCCCAGGTTCTTGCCCACTTCGAAGGCGTCCATGTTCACCTGGCTGGGCATCCCGCCGTTGTTGACCAGGTCCTTCGCCAGGTTGGACAGGCCATCGAGCAGGCTCTTGCCGCCGGTCTCGAAGAAGCGCTTGACTGCTGCCGGGTTGGCCAGGGTATTGGTCGGGGCCATGGCCTCGGTCATCAGGTTGATTACGAACTGCCCGCGGCTGACATCCTGAGGGGAGAGGTCGCTGTTGCCGATCCAGTCCTGCAGCTCCTTGCGCCAGGCCAGGTAGGTCTGCAGATAGCGGCGATACAGTGGGTTCTGGCTCCAGGCTGGGTCATTGAAGCGGCGGTCATCGCCACTGGGCTGCAGGCTGGACTTGCCCAGCAGCACGTTCTTGAGTTCCAGGCCAAAGTGCGCCACGTGCTTGGCGCTGTGCAGCGGCTGGCGAACGGCCTGGCGCAAGACGGTGCGCGCCGATGTCAGCAGATCCTTGCGACGAATGCCGATGACCGGGTTCAGGCCCAGGGTGTTCTCCGAGGCCTGCCGCTGCAACTCATCGTTGTTCTTGTTACTCATCTACGACGCTCCGTTGTCCTGAGACGAGTACCGGTTGGCTGTGGCGGGTACACAGACGATTGCCCGGTACTGCTGCTCGGGTGACCAGTGATAAGAAACAGCGGTGCTGCGACCGGATGCGTCAGGCGATGAGCTGCGGGGTTTTCTGCGTGTGAAGACAGCCTGCTTTCGCTCGCGACCTCTACATACCGGCCCGACCCTGCCCGCGCGTTCGACGATGCAGGGAACTTGCCAGCTCCATTGGTTACCCGACTTTCATGTAATGCGCAAGACAGCTCGTACACGAGCTGTCTGTAGGGCATTCAAACAGATGAGATTAGAAAACGCGCTCTAAAGCGTGGAAGTCTTGCACTAGAGCATGAGTTTGACGACGGATTCGGCCGGGTCGCGGGATTTGCCGGCTTTGTGCAACTCATCGAGGTACTCGGCCCACAGCTGCTCCTGGCGTAGGCACAACTGCTCGAGGTACTCCCAGGTGAACAGGCCGCTGTCGTGGCCGTCATCGAAGATCAGTTTCAGGGCGTATTGCCCGGCAGGTTCCAGGCCCGTAAGGCCGACGTTGATCTTGCCGAACTGCAGGATTGGATTGCCGTGGCCCTGGACCTCGGCGGAGGGGGAGTGCACCCGCAGGAATTCGGCGGGCAGGTGATAGACCTCGCCGGGGGCGTAAGTGAGGCTGAGGGTCTTGGAGGCTTTGTGCAGGTTGATGGCGGTGGGCAGGCGGGCCATGGGGGAATCTCTCGGGAGCTGATAAGGCAAGCTTCCAGCTTCTTGTGGAGGGATTCAAGGGCCCATTCGCGGGTGAACCCGCTCCCACAAGGTCACTGCAATCCTTGTGGAGCGGGTTACCCGTGAAGAAGGCGACGCTGGGCTTACAGGATGTAGCGCGACAGGTCTTCGTTCTGCGCCAGCTCACCGAGGTGGCTGTTCACGTAGGACGCGTCGATGCGGATCGGCGCTTCGTCATGGGCGCTGGCCAGGTCGCCCGCGCTGAACGACACCTCTTCGAGTAGGCGCTCGAGCAGGGTGTGCAGGCGGCGTGCGCCGATGTTCTCGGTCTTCTCGTTGACCTGGTAGGCGATCTCGGCCAGGCGCTTGATGCCGTCGGCGGCGAACTCGATGTTCAGGCCTTCGGTCTTGAGCAGCTCACGGTATTGCTCGGTGAGCGAGGCGTGCGGCTCCTGCAGGATGCGCTCGAAGTCTTCCGGGGTCAGCGCCTTGAGCTCAACGCGGATCGGCAGACGGCCTTGCAGTTCAGGCACCAGGTCGCTCGGCTTGCTCAGGTGGAACGCACCGGAGGCGATGAACAGGATGTGGTCGGTCTTGACCATGCCCAGCTTGGTGTTGACGGTGCAGCCTTCGATCAGCGGCAGCAGGTCACGCTGGACACCTTCGCGGGAGACATCGGCGCCGCCGACGTTGCCACGCTTGGCCACTTTGTCGATCTCATCGATGAACACAATGCCGTGCTGCTCGACCGCTTCCAGGGCCTTGGCCTTGAGCTCTTCCTCGTTGACCAGGCGGCTGGCCTCCTCGTCACGCACCATCTTGAGCGCTTCCTTGACCTTGAGCTTGCGCGCCTTGCGCTTGCCCTTGCCCATGTTGGCGAACAGGCTTTGCAGCTGGTTGGTCATTTCTTCCATGCCGGGTGGCGCGGCAATCTCGACACCCATGGACTCGGCCACTTCGATCTCGATTTCCTTGTCGTCCAGCTGGCCTTCGCGCAGGCGCTTGCGGAACAGCTGGCGGGTGTTGGAGTCGCTGCTCGACTGCGAGGCTTCCTCGGCGAAGCTGCTGACCCGGGCCTGGGGCAGCAGGGCGTCGAGGATGCGGTCCTCGGCAGCGTCCTCGGCGCGGTGGCGCACGCGGATGATCTCCTGCTCGCGGAGCATCTTCAGCGCGGCATCGGCCAGGTCGCGGATGATCGATTCGACGTCACGGCCGACATAGCCCACTTCGGTGAACTTGGTGGCTTCGACCTTGAGGAATGGCGCGTTGGCCAGCTTGGCCAGGCGACGGGCGATCTCGGTCTTGCCCACGCCGGTTGGGCCGATCATCAGGATGTTCTTGGGGGTGACTTCTGCGCGCAGCTCGGCCGGCAGTTGCATGCGGCGCCAGCGGTTGCGCAGGGCAATGGCCACGGCGCGCTTGGCGTCGTCTTGGCCGATGATGTGGCGGTTGAGTTCGTGAACGATCTCGCGGGGGGTCATGGACATGATGAAAATGGTCCTTGATCAGAGTGGGTCAGCGTGGAAAAGCCCTGTCACCGGGACCGGGCGCCAAAACAGCTGATCACTCGGCCAGGTCCTGCTCCTCGATGGTCAGGTTGTGGTTGGTGAACACGCAGATGTCACCGGCGATGTTCAAGGCGGTCTCGGCGATCTCGCGAGCCGAGAGGTCGGTCTTGTTCAGCAGGGCGCGAGCAGCGGCCTGGGCGTAGGCACCGCCGGAACCCATGGCGATCAAGCCGTCTTCGGGCTCGACCACGTCACCGTTGCCGGTGATGATCAGGGAGGCATCCTTGTTGGCCACGGCGAGCATGGCTTCCAGGCGGCTCAGGGAACGGTCGGTGCGCCACTCCTTGGCCAGTTCGACGGCGGCACGGATCAGGTGGCCTTGGTGTTTTTCCAGCTGGCCTTCAAAACGCTCGAACAAGGTGAAGGCATCGGCGGTGGCACCGGCGAAGCCGGCGATGACCTGGCCGTGGTACAGGCGACGGACTTTCTTCGCGTTGCCTTTCATCACGGTATTGCCGAGGGAAACCTGGCCGTCGCCGCCCATGACGACTTTGCCGTGGCGGCGGACTGAAACGATGGTAGTCAAGGGAGAGTCTCCACGCAGCGGGGCGAAAATGCCTGTTGCAGACTCATATGGGGGTGGGGGGAAGGATTTCAACCGGGGGGGATGAATGGTCGTGCCGGGCAGGGCCATCGGTGTTGCCCCATTCGCGGGTAAGCCCGCTCCCACAGGCGCTAGGATCCCTGTGGGGGCGGGCTTACCCGCGAAATGGGTTCGCTCAGGCCTCGTGGCAGATGTGCCCGTCGACCAAGGTATAACGCACCGCGCCCGGCAGGCAGTGGCCGATGAACGGGCAGTTCTCGCCGCGCGAGAACCATTGCTCGCCCGCGACCGTGGAAGCGTTCGGGTCGAACAGCACCAGGTCCGCCGCTGCGCCGACCTTGAGCTCGCCGGCCGGCAGACGCATGGCCGCCGCCGGGCCGCTGCTCAGGCGGGCCAGCAAGGTCGGCAGGTCGAGCAGGCCGTCTTCGACCAGGGTCATGGCCAATGGCAGCAGCAGTTCGACGCTACTGATGCCAGGCTCCGTCGCACCGAACGGTGCCAGCTTGGCGTCACGCTCGTGGGGTTGGTGGTGGCTGGAGATCGCCTGGATCACACCCGATTTGACCGCATCGCGCAGCCCATCGCGGTCGGCGGCGGTGCGCAGCGGCGGTTGCACGTGATAGAGGCTCGAGAAGTCGCGCAGGGCCTCATCGGTGAGGATCAGCTGGTACAGCGCCACATCGGCGGTGACCGGCAGGCCAAGCTGCTGGGCCTGGGCGATCAGTCGTGCACCGCGGGCGCTGGTGATCTGGCTGAAGTGCGCGCGCACGCCGGTCTGTTCGACCAGCAGCAGGTTTCGCGCCAGCGCCACGGTTTCGGCAGTCTCGGGGATGCCCGGCAGGCCAAGGAAGCTTGCCATCGGGCCTTCGTGGGCCAGGCCGCCCTGGGCCAGGTCGCGGTCCTGGGAGTGGAAAACCACGGTCAGGTCGAAGGTGGCGGCATATTCCAGCGCGCGGGCCAGGGTGCGGTTGTTGGGGATTTCCTTCAGGCCGTTGCCGAAGGCCACGCAGCCGGTGTCGCGCAAGGCGACCAGCTCGGCCAGTTGCTCGCCTTCCAGGCCCTTGGTCAAGGCGCCGATCGGGTAGACCTTGCTGTTGGCCGCTTCACGGGCGCGGTCGAGGATCAGTTCGGCCACTGCCGAGGTGTCCAGCACCGGTTTGGTCTGCGGCGGGCAGCACAGGCTGGTGACACCACCGGCGACCGCAGCGCGGGTCTCGCTGGCGATGTTGCCCTTGCGGCTGTATCCCGGCTCGCGCAGGGAGACGCCGAGGTCGACCAGGCCCGGGGCTGCCACCAGGCCGTCGGCCTGGATCGTGCGGTTGGCAGTGAAGCCGGCGGGCGCTGCACCGATGGCCGCGATGCGACCGCCATCGAGGTGCAGGTCAGTGATGGTGTCCAGGCCGCTGGCAGGATCGATGACCCGGGCGCCGATAATGCTGATGGTCACTGGGCGTTCTCCTGGTCGAATTGACGTTGCGCGGTCTGGCCGCTCATGGCCATGGACAGCACGGCCATGCGCACGGCGATGCCGTAGGTCACCTGGTTGAGGATCACCGAGTGCTGACCGTCGGCTACCGCCGACTCGATCTCCACCCCACGGTTGATCGGACCGGGGTGCATGACGATGGCATCGGGCTTGGCGCCGGCCAGGCGTGCGGTGGTCAGGCCGAACAGGCGGTAGAACTCGCCCTCGCTGGGCAGCAGGCCGCCGGCCATGCGTTCGCGCTGCAGGCGCAGCATGATCACCACGTCGACGTCTTTCAGGCCCTGGGCCAGGTCGGTGTAGACCTTCACCCCGTACTGCTCGATGCCCACCGGGATCAGGGTCTTGGGACCGACCACGCGTATGTCGGGGCAACCGAGGGCCTTGAGCGCCAGCATGTCGGAGCGGGCCACGCGCGAGTGCAGGATGTCGCCGACGATGGCCACCGAGAGGTTCTCGAAGCTGCCTTTGTGGCGACGGATGGTCAGCATGTCGAGCATGCCCTGGGTCGGGTGCGCATGGCGGCCGTCACCGCCGTTGATCACGGCGACTTCCGGGCAGACATGCTCGGCGATGAAGTGGGCGGCGCCCGAGTCGGAGTGGCGCACGACGAACATGTCGGCGGCCATGGCTTCGAGGTTACGCAGTGTGTCGAACAAGGTCTCGCCCTTGCTGGTCGAGGAGGTCGACACGTTCAGGCTGATCACGTCCGCCGACAGGCGCTGGGCGGCCAGCTCGAAGGTGGTGCGGGTGCGGGTGGAGTTTTCGAAGAACACGTTGCAGACGGTCTTGCCGCGTAGCAACGGGACTTTCTTTACGGCCCGGGCGCCGACTTCCAGGAAGGAGTCGGCGGTGTCGAGGATCTCGGTCAGCAGTTCGCGGGGCAAACCGTCGAGCGAGAGAAAGTGGCGCAGCTGGCCCTGGTCATTGAGCTGCAGCGGGCGCTTGGCGTCGAATGGCGTCATCGCGAGGGACTCTTAAAGGGCGGAAGCGGTGGCGAGGTCCTGGCGCTCGAGGACGAGCGGTGCGGGTCCGGTCAATTTTACCCGTTCAGTGGGCGCCAGTTGCAAGGTGGCGCCCAGCACGTTCGGGCGGATCGGCAATTCGCCGGCGTCCAGGTCCAGCAGGCAAACCAGGGTGACGCTGGCCGGGCGGCCATAATCGAACAGTTCATTGAGCGCGGCGCGGATGGTGCGACCGCTCATCAGCACGTCGTCCACCAGCACCAGGTGCTGGCCTTCGATTTCGAAGGGCAGTTCGGACGGACGCACTTGCGGGTGCAGGCCGTTCTGGCTGAAGTCGTCGCGGTAGAAGGACACGTCCAGGGTGCCCAGCGGGCTGCTGTCGCCCAACTCCTGCTGCAGGGCCTGGGCTACCCATACGCCGCCGGTGCGGATGCCGATGAAGCGCGGCTCGGTGATAGTACGACGGGCCAGGTGGGCGCGAAGGTCGACGGCCATCTGCCGGATCAGGTCGGCGGGATTGGGTAGGCTCATTGCGTGCTCCTCGGAAGGGGGGCGCCGGGCAGGGCCGGCGGCAAAGCGGATTTAAGTGTTGGCCTCCAGCCAGCCCTGCAGGAGCAGGGCGGCGGCAATGGCATCGACCGGGTTGTCGCGGTAGCTGCCATGGCGCATGCCTCGGGCCATCTGCTCGCCCTTGGCTTCGAAGGTGGTCAGACGCTCGTCATGAGTGTGCACAGGCAGGTTGTAGCGGCCATGCAGGCGGCGGGCGAACTTCTCGGCCCGGGCGCTCATTTCGCTGGGCGTGCCGTCCATGTTCAGCGGCAGGCCGACGACGATGGCGTCGGGCTTCCATTCGGTGATGAGCTTTTCCACCTGGGCCCAGTCCGGGACGCCGTTCTGGGCTTTGAGGGTGCACAACTCTCGGGCCTGGCCGGTGACCACCTGGCCGACGGCCACGCCGATCTGTTTGCTGCCATAGTCGAAGCCCAGCAGCAGGCGCAGCTCGGCCATCAGGCGTGACCCGCTTGGCTGGTCAGCAGGCTGAGGTTGATCCCCAGGCTGGCGGCGGCTGCCTCGAGGCGCTGTTCGCTGGCCAGTCCGAAGATGATCTCGGGGTCGAAGGGGCAGTTGAGCCAGGCGTTGTCGGCAAGCTCGGCTTCCAGTTGGCCGGCTTCCCAACCGGCATAACCCAAGGTGATCAGGCTCTGCTTGGGCCCTACGCCTTCGGCGATGGCGAACAGCACGTCCTGGGAGGTCGAGAGCGACAGCCCCTGCAGCTCCACCGTGGCCTGATAGCTGCAGTCGCTGCTGTGCAACACAAAGCCGCGGTCGGTCTGCACCGGGCCACCCTGGTAGATCGGCACCTGCAGGGTGCTGGCCGGTGGCTCCTCATCCGGGCGTAGCTGCTCCAGGATGTCGGCCAGGTTCAGCTCCTGCGGGCGGTTGATTACCAGGCCCATGGCGCCGTTGGCGTTGTGCTCGACGATGTAGGTGAGGGTCTGGGCAAAGTTCGGATCGACCATGTGCGGCATGGCGATCAGGAACTGATGCTTGAGGTAGCTCGGGCTGAGGGTTTTCATGAGTGATAGTGTGGCGTCAGCTGGGCTCGGCTTCAAGCTGCAAGCTTCAAGCGGCAAGAAAAAGCACGGCTGTGCATGCCCGCGCTTTTTTCTTGCCGTTTGAGGCGTGTGACGTGCGGCTAGTTACTGGACAACCGGTCCCCGCGGGCGAAGCGCCAGGTACGGATGATCTCCAGGCGGTCGAACTCCGCCAGGTCGCCTGTGAACGGTGCAAACGGCGCGGCCAGACGGACGATGCGCTGGGCCGCCTGGTCGAGCACCGGCTGGCCAGAGGATTCGAGCACCAACACTTCATACAGCGAGCCGTCGCGGTTGATCGAGACCATCATCCGCAAGTTGCCGTAGATCTGCTGGCGTCGCGCTTCTTCGGGATAATTGAGGTTGCCCACGCGCTCCACCTTCTTGCGCCACTCTTCCTTGTACCAGGCGCCTTTGTCGCGCATGGTCGAGGCCGCGTTGAGGCGATGGATGCGCGGGCGCTTGGCATACAGTTGCTGTTCGTTGGATAGCTCCGCCTCGAGGCTGGCGATCTGGCTGGAGAGCTGCGAACTGTCGAAGTCCGGCACCGCTGCCTGGGGCTTGGGCTGCGCCTTGCTTTCCTTGGGCTTGGGCTCGACCTTCTGCACCTTGGGCGCCTTGGTGGTCACCGCGGACTTCTGCGGTGGGGGCGGGGTTTCCTGGCGAGCGGCTGGCGGTGGGGTGATCTTGTTGATCTTGCTGTCCTGGAAGGGCGCGACTTCGGTGGTCTTGGGTACGGCTTTCTTTTCCAGGGTGCCGCTGCCTTGCTGGTTGTCCTGGGCCTGGAAGTCGGCCTTCTCGGGCGGCTTCTCGCTCTTGAAGGTGGCCAGGGTGATGTCCATCGTGTGGCGGATTTCGCTGGGCTTGCTGATGGTGAAACCCACGCCGAGGATCAGCGCCAGGTGCACCAGGGCAGCCAGGAACAGGGTGAAGCCAAGCCGGTCCACCGGGCGGACGCGGGGTGGGAGCAGGTCGGCGGGGATGTCGGCAGGCAGCGTCATCAGGTATCCAAGGGCAGCTTCGAATCACAAGCTGCAAGCTTCAAGTAAAAGCGGCCCGGTGCAGGCCAGCCCGTACGTGCAGCTTGCAGCTTGAAGCTGCGCATCATACCCCACTGCGTGGCATTGCCACGTGTCCTCGGTCAGCGCGCCTTGAGCTTGCGATCAATGGCGTCCATCAGCTGGGCGCCGATGTGGGTGTCGTAGGCGGCATCGATCTCGCGAATGCAGGTCGGGCTGGTGACGTTGATCTCGGTCAGGTAGTCGCCGATCACGTCCAGGCCGACGAACAGCAGGCCCTTCTCGCGCAGGGTCGGGCCAACCTGGGCGGCGATCCAGCGATCGCGCTCGGTCAGCGGGCGGGCTTCGCCACGACCGCCAGCGGCCAGGTTGCCACGGGTCTCGCCGCTGGCCGGGATGCGCGCCAGGCAGTAGGGCACCGGTTCGCCGTCGATCATCAGGATGCGCTTGTCGCCGTCCTTGATCTGCGGCAGGTATTCCTGGGCCATGATCTGCTGGGTGCCATGCTGGGTGAGGGTCTCGAGGATCACCGACAGGTTGGGGTCGTCCTTGCGGTGGCGGAACACAGAGGCACCGCCCATGCCGTCCAGCGGCTTGAGGATCACGTCGCCACGGCTGTCGGCGAACTCACGCAGGATGTCCACGCGGCGGCTGACCAGCGTGGGCGCCATGCACTGCGGGAACTGGGTGGCGAACAGCTTCTCGTTGCAATCGCGCAGGCTCTGCGGGCGGTTGACCACCAGCACGCCTTCGCGCTCGGCCTGCTCCAGCAGGTAGGTGCTGTAGACGAACTCCATGTCGAAGGGCGGATCCTTGCGCATCAGGACCACATCCAGCTCGCTCAGGGCGCTGTCCTGCTCCTCGCCCAGTTCGAACCAGCGGGCCGGATCGGCGAACACCTTCAAGGGGCGCATCTGGGCCCGGGCCTGGCCGGCGCCCAGGTAGAGGTCGCGCTGCTCCATGTAGAACAGGCTCCAGCCACGTTCCTGGGCCGCCAGCAGCATGGCCAGCGAGCTGTCCTTTTTGTAGGAGATGGACGCGATAGGGTCCATGACAATCCCGAGGCGAACGCTCATGGGGTGGTTCCTCTTGGCGGCGCGGGGCCGCGGTGATTCGAAAGAAAAGTGGCTCAGGGTGGCGCCGGGAGCGCCGATGGTCAAGGGGTTCGGCGGATGGAATGGCTATCCGGAGTGTGCTAAAAGTGCAGCTGCAAGCCTTGAACTACAAGCCTTGAGAAAAGCCGGCCATGCGTCGGCGCGCTTTTTCTCGAAGCTTGATGCTTGCAACTTGCAGCTAATTCCCACTGGTAGGCAACTATGGAACAACCCCTGAAGGTGATGGTGATCGACGATTCGCGCACGATCCGCCGCACCGCACAGATGTTGCTCGGCGAGGCCGGCTGCGAGGTGATCACCGCCAGTGATGGTTTCGATGCCCTGGCCAAGATCGTCGACCACAAGCCCCAGGTCATCTTCGTCGATGTACTGATGCCTCGCCTGGATGGCTACCAGACCTGTGCGGTGATCAAGCAGAACAGCACCTTCAAGGATACCCCGGTCATCCTGCTGTCCTCGCGCGACGGCCTGTTCGACAAGGCCCGCGGTCGGGTGGTCGGCTCAGACCAGTTCCTGACCAAGCCATTCAGCAAGGAAGAACTGCTCGATGCGATCAGGGCTCATGTGCCCGGTTTCGTCGTGCAAGAACAACACGCACCCTGACACCGCCGCGCCTGGCGGCGTCTTCTTTTCCTTTAAATGGGGAAACAGCATGGCCCGAGTTTTGATCGTCGACGATTCGCCGACAGAGATGTACAGACTGACCGCCTGGCTGGAAAAGCATGGCCACCAGGTGCTCAAGGCCGACAACGGCGCCGATGGCGTGGCCCTGGCCCGTCAGGAGAAACCCGACGCGGTGCTGATGGACATCGTCATGCCGGGCATGAATGGTTTTCAGGCTACCCGTCAGCTGAGCAAGGACCCTGAGACCCGCGCCATTCCGGTGATCGTGGTCACCACCAAGGACCAGGAAACCGACCGGGTCTGGGCCACACGCCAGGGCGCGCGCGACTTCCTGACCAAGCCTGTGGAAGAGGCGGCCCTGATCAGCAAACTCAAAGAAGTGCTCGGGGCTTGACCACCCGCCCCCATGGCGCGTCGCTGACCGCCTTCGAGCTGTTGCTGGACATCGACCGGCGTTGTCGCCTGTTGGTAGCGGACCAGCCCTTGCAAGACACCCGCTTGCAGCAATGGAGCGGCATTGGGTTTCGCATTGCCGGGCAGTGGTTCGTGGCCCCCATGGGCGAAGTCGCCGAGGTCCTGCATGAGCCGCGCACTAGCCGGGTCCCCGGCGTGCAGCCCTGGGTCTGCGGTGTGGCCAATCTGCGTGGCCGGCTGCTGCCGGTTATGGACTTGAGCGCCTTCTTCGGCCTAGGCCCTGCGGCGGCGGGCAAGCAGCGGCGTGTGTTGGTGCTGGACCACGAAGAACTGTTCGCCGGCCTGTTGGTGGACGAAGTCCTGGGCCTTCAACACTTTGCCCTGAGCAGTCTGGAGCTGTCGCCACCGCAGCCCTTGCTGCGTGCCGCGGCGCCCTTCGTCCAGGGGCATTTTCCCCGTGAACGCAATTGGGCGATCTTCAGCCCGTTCGCCCTGGCCCAGGCGCCAGGCTTTCTCGACGTGGCGTTGTAGAGGATGCTTCGACCGTGAACAAACCCGCCACCCCCGTCGCTCCGGTTGCCGAAAGCCAGCGCAGCCGCAGTATTGCGCAGATCACCGCACTGTTTTTGGTGCTCATCCTGGCGATCATCCTGCTGTTCGCCAACTTCGCGTACCTCAATACCCAGTCCAACTACGACAAACAGTACATCGGCCACGCCGGCGAGTTGCGCGTGCTGTCCCAGCGCATCGCCAAGAACGCCACCGAAGCGGCGGCCGGCAAGGCCCTGGCGTTCAAGCTGCTGTCCGATGCGCGCAATGACTTCGAGCGGCGCTGGCGCTATCTGCGCGAGGGCGACAAGGCCACCGGGCTGCCGCCGGCGCCGCTGACCGTGCGTGACGAGATGGACGCGGTCCGTCAGGACTGGGACAACCTGCGCAAGAATACCGACACCATCCTGGCCAGCGAGCAGACCGTGCTGTCGCTGCACCAAGTGGCGGCGACGCTGGCCGAGACCGTGCCTCAGTTGCAGGTCGAATACGAAAAAGTGGTGGAAATCCTCCTGCAGAGCGGGGCACCGGCGAGTCAGGTGGCGGTGGCACAACGTCAGTTGCTGTTGGCCGAGCGCATTCTGGGTTCGGTCAATACCGTGCTGGCCGGCGATGACTCCTCGGTACAGGCAGCCGACGCCTTTGGCCGCGACGCCAGCCGTTTCGGCCAGGTGCTCGAAGGCATGCTCGGTGGTAACCCGGCGATTCACGTGACCAAGGTCGAGGATGCCGATGCCCGCGCCCGCTTGGCCGAGATCGCCGAGTTGTTCCAGTTCGTCTCAGGCTCGGTGGACGAAATCCTTGAAACGTCGCCTGAACTGCTGCGCGTGCGCGAGGCGGCCGGCAATATCTTCAGTCTGTCGCAAACCTTGCTCGATGAAGCCTCGCACCTGGCCAACAGCTTCGAGAACCTGGCCAGCGGGCGCACCCTGGCTACTGTCGGTGGCTATCTGCTGGGGTTGGTGGCGCTGGCTTCGATCATCCTCATCGGCCTGGTGATGGTGCGCGCCACCCACCGCCAGTTGCGCGAGACTGCCGAGAAGAACGAGCGCAACCAGCAAGCGATCATGCGCCTGCTGGACGAGATCGAGGAACTGGCCGATGGCGACCTCACCGTCACGGTGTCGGTCACTGAGGACTTCACCGGCGCCATTGCCGATTCGATCAACTATTCGGTCGACCAGTTGCGCGACCTGGTGGCCACCATCAACCACAGTGCCGAGCAGGTCGCCGCCGCCGTGCAGGACACACAGAACACCGCGCGCC
Source organism: Pseudomonas sp. HMSC08G10 (assembly GCF_001808425.1). Taxonomy (NCBI): domain Bacteria; kingdom Pseudomonadati; phylum Pseudomonadota; class Gammaproteobacteria; order Pseudomonadales; family Pseudomonadaceae; genus Pseudomonas; species Pseudomonas sp. HMSC08G10. Next base: position 40,878 of record NZ_KV793283.1, read on the forward strand.
AGCTGGCCAAGGCCTCCGAACACCAGGCCGAGCAGATCAGCGAGGCGTCCCTGGCGGTGGGCGACATGGTCGAGTCGATCGACCGGGTGTCCTCCCATGCCTACGAATCGGCCAAGGTGGCCGAGCGTTCGGTGGCCATTGCCAACAAAGGCAACGAGGTGGTGCACAACACCATCCACGGCATGGACAACATCCGCGAGCAGATCCAGGACACCGCCAAGCGGATCAAGCGCTTGGGTGAGTCTTCCCAGGAGATCGGCGATATCGTCAGCCTGATCGACGACATTGCCGACCAGACCAACATCCTTGCGCTCAATGCCGCGATCCAGGCCTCCCTCGCTGGCGAGGCCGGGCGTGGTTTTGCGGTGGTCGCCGACGAAGTGCAGCGCCTGGCCGAGCGCTCCTCGTCGGCTACTCGGCAAATCGAGGCGCTGGTGCGGACCATCCAGGTCGACACCAACGAGGCGGTGATCTCCATGGAGCAGACCACCGCCGAGGTGGTGCGCGGTGCGCGCCTGGCCCAGGACGCCGGGGTGGCGCTGGCCGAGATCGAAGGCGTATCGCAGACCCTCGCCGAGCTGATCCACAGCATCTCCGACGCAGCCCAGTTACAGACCTCCTCGGCCGGGCAGATCTCCCACACCATGGCAGTGATCCAGCAGATCACCGCCCAGACCTCGGCCGGTTCCAGCGCCACCGCCGACAGCATCCGCCACTTGGCGCGCATGGCCAGCGAGATGCGTCGCTCGGTGTCCGGCTTTACCTTGCCGGCACCCGCCGAGCGGCGTTGAGGAGCGACTGATGGCTGCTTCAGCAGTGAGCCCCGAGCGCCACGACACCGTCGCCTTGGCGTGGGTCAAGGCGCCGATCCTCGATTGCCTGGGCCAGGCCCGCCAGGCCCTGGAGCGATTCGCCAGCGAACCGGGTGACCCGGCGATGCTGGCTTTCTTTGTCGACAACCTGCATCAGGTCCAGGGTTGCCTGCGCATGCTCGAACTGCGCGGCGCGGCGCACCTGGCCGAGGAATTGGAGCAGTTGGGCCGGGCCATGGCCGATGGTCAGGTTAGCCCCCGGGGCGACTGCCTGGGGGCGCTGTTCCGCGGGCTTGAGCAATTGCCGCCGTATCTGGAGCGGCTGCGCGGCTCACGACACGACCTGCCGTTGGTGGTGGTGCCGCTGCTCAACCAACTGCGCGGCTGCCGTGGCGTCGAGCCGTTGCCCCAGGGCAGCCTGGTCGGCGGCGTGGCGCAGCGTCTGGCTGGGGCGGCGGACCTTGCGGACCTGGACCTGTCCCTGGGCAACTGGCGCGAACACTTGCAGGCCGGCCACGGACGCGACGCCCTGCGCTCGGTGGTGACGGCACTGTGCGATGACCTGATGCGCATCAAGGACCGCCTCGATCAGTACATGCGAGGCGATCGTGAGCAGCGCGAGCAACTGGAGGCCCTGCTGGCGCCGTTGCGCCAGGTCGCCGATACCTTGGCGGTGCTCGCCTTCCAGCAGCCGCGCCGGGTGATCATCGACCAAGTGCTGGTGCTGCAGGCCCTGGCCCAGGGCGAGCAGGCGGTGGACGACGCCGTGCTGATGGATGTGGCCGGCGCCCTGCTGTATGTGGAGGCCACCCTCAATGGGATGGTCGGCCCGCTGGAGGAGACCGGCCAAGGCGGCCTGCCGGGCGCGGACCTGACAGAGATCCGCCAGTTGGTGCTCAATGAGTCCCTGGCGGTGCTGCAACAGGCCAAGGACTTGATCGGCGATTGCCTGGAGTCGGGCTGGCCGGCAGAGCGCTTGCAGCCGCTGCCGGGGCTTTTGCACCAGATCCGTGGCGCGCTGACGATGCTCATGTGGCCGGAGGCCGCCGAGGTGTTCGGTGGCTGCGCAGGTTATGTGCAGGGTTGGCTGTCGCATCTGGAGCAGCCGCCACCTGCAGACGAGCTGGCGCATCTGGCCGAAGCCTTGAGCGCTGGCGAGTGCTATGTGCAATGGCGGGTGGCCGATCCGCTGGTCGATGCCCAACCATTCATCGACAGGGCGCGGGCCAACCTGGCGGCGCTGGGTGTGTCGTGCGGGCAGGCCGAGGCTCGCGTCGAGTTCGAAGCGGTCGATGAAGAATTGCGGGATGTCTTCCTCGAAGAGGCCGGCGAGCTGCTTCCGGAAATCGAACGCCACTGGCTGCGCTGGCGCGCCGATAATGCCTTGCGCGAGGCCCTGGTCGAGGTGCGCCGAGCCCTGCACACCCTCAAAGGCAGTGGTCGCATGGTCCATGCCGAAGCGCTGGCCGAGCTTGCCTGGGGTGCCGAGCACTTGCTCAACCGTGTACTGGAAGGGCGGATCACCCTTGGCGCCGAAGGGGTGCTGGCCCTGCAACAGGTGTTCGTCCGGCTCCCGGACTTGCTTGCCGACTTCGCTGTGGGCCATCTGCCGTCGCGGGTCGAGGTCGAGCCGTTAGCCGGCCACTTGCATCACCTGGCGATCAATGATGTGCCGGCGCCCGCGCAGGTCGACGGGCTCGACCCACAATTGTTGGCGATCTTCGGCAACGAGGCCCAAGGCCATCTCGCCAGCCTGGAGGCGTTCCTGATCGATGCCGATGGCCATGGCACGCCCGTCAACGACAGCCTGCAGCGTGCACTGCATACCTTGAAAGGCAGCGCGGCGATGGCGGGCGTCATGCCGATCGCCGAGCTGGCCACCGCCTTCGACCGTCTGGTGCGCGAGTACAAAGGCCACGAACTGCCCTTGCAGGTGGCGGAGCTGGAGTGGCTGGAGGCGGCCCGCGCCTTGTTCCACCTCGGCCTTGCGCAACTGGGTAGCACGCCGTTGGCCCCTATCCCGGGGGCGGCGCAGTTGATCGAGGAGGTCGGGCAGTCGGTGGATGTGCGCCTGGCCTTCCTGCAGCAGGACCCACAGCACAACCATCGAACCAAGCGCGATCCGCAGCGAATCGCCGCGTTCCTGACCCAGGGCATGGATATCCTGCTCGAGGCCGAGGCGCTGCTGTCGCGTTGGCAGGCGCAACCCGGCGACCGCTCGGTCTTGGAAACGCTGCTGGACGAGTTGACCACCCTCGGCCAGTCGGCGTACCTGGCCGAGTTGTGGCAGGTGGATGAAGTCTGCGAGGCGTTGCTTGACCTGTATGGTGCGGTAGAAGAAGGCAGTCTGGCCGCCAGCCCGCGATTCTTTGACCTGGCCCAGCAGGCCCATGAGGCGCTGCTCGACATGTTCGACGAAATAGCTGCCGGCCAGGCGCTCAGCGCCCGCGTCGATTGCATCGCGGCCATGCGCGGCCTGTTGGACGACGCCCTGGACCCCGGGATCATAGGCGTGGTGGGCCAGGATGCGGTGGCACCGCTGGCGGTCTACCCGACAGCGAACGATCCTGCGCTGGTGCAACTGTTCCTCGACGAGGCGGGCGATATCCTCGATGGCGCCGATCAGGCATTGGCGCAATGGGCTCAGGACCCGGACAACCACTCGGCACTTTCGACCCTGCAGCACGACCTCCAGACCCTCAAAGGCGGTGCGCAGATGGCTGGCGTGGGTGCGGTGGAGATGTTGGCCCACGCGCTGGTCGCGCTTTACGAGGGCCTTGTGGACCGCCGCCTGGGGGCTACTGCCGAGCTGCTCGATCTGTTGCGGCGCGGCCACCAGACCCTCGGGCAGATGCTGCACGCGCTGCGCGAAGGGCAGGCGCCGGCTTCGGCAACGGCGCTCCTAGGCGAGCTGCGCGAGTACCGCCATGCCCCACCTGCGCCTGCTGCCGTCGAGGCAGCGGCGGACGAAGCCCAACGCTCGAGCGATAATGAACTGCTCGAAGTCTTTCTCGAAGAAAGTTCGGATATCGTCGAAAGCGCCGCTGCGGCCCTGGCGCGCTGGCAGGCCGATCCACGTAACAGCGTCGAGGTGGAGAACCTGCTGCGTGATCTGCATACCCTCAAGGGGGGCGCGCGGATGGTCGAGATCGCCGCTATCGGCGATCTGGCCCATGAGCTGGAATTCTTGTACGAACTGCTCGCCGCCGGCCGCTTGCCGCCGAGCCCGGCGCTGTTCTCCCTGCTGCAAAACTGCCATGACCGTCTGGCACACATGCTCGACGCCGTGCGCCTCGGCCAGCCCCTGCACGCAGCCACGGCGCTGATCGACTATATCCGCAACTTCAGCAGCGCCGCGTTGACCGACAGCGCGGCCGGCCAGGCCCCGGTCGAAGCGCCGTCGCCGGAGGCGCCGGCCGCCGCGCCGGAGCGCGCGCCAGGCGACATGGTCAAGGTGGACGCCGAGCTGCTGGACGATTTGGGCAACCTGGCCAGTGAGCACTCTGTTATTCGCGGGCGCATCGAGCAGCAGGTCAACGATGCCCAATTCGCCCTCAACGAGATGGAAACAACGCTCGAGCGCATGCGCGACCAGCTGCTGCGCCTGGATATCGAGACCCAGGGACGGATGTCCAGCCGCTACCAGGCCGAGGGCGATGCGTACGAGGATTTCGACCCGCTGGAGATGGACCGTCATTCCCAGTTGCAGCAGTTGTCCCAGGCGTTGTTCGAGTCGGCTTCGGACCTGCTCGACCTCAAGGAAACCCTCGCCCAGCGTGCCCAGGAAGCCTACAGCCTGCTTCAGCAGCAGGCGCGGGTGAACAGTCAATTGCAAGAAGGTCTCACGGCCACCTTGATGGTGCCCTTCGAACGCTTGGTACCGCGTCTGCAGCGGGTGGTCCGCCAGGTGGCCAGCGAGCTGGGCAAGCAGGTCGAACTGGTGGTGGGCAACGCCGAAGGCGAGCTGGATCGCAGCGTGCTCGAGCGCATGGTGGCGCCTCTGGAGCACATGTTGCGCAACGCCGTGGACCACGGCCTGGAGTCGCGCGAAGCGCGTCTGGCGGCGGGCAAGCCGGAGCAGGGCACCATCCATCTGAACTTGCTGCATGAAGGCGCCGATATCGTCATCGAGATGAGCGACGACGGGGCCGGAGTGCCCCTGGAGGCGGTGCGCAACAAGGCCATCAAGCGTGGCCTGCTGGACCCGCAAGCGTACTTGAGCGATCACGAGATCCTGCAATTCATCCTGCGTCCGGGCTTCTCTACCGCTGAGAAGATCACCCAGATCTCTGGCCGGGGCCTGGGGATGGACGTGGTGCATGAGGAGGTCAAGCAGTTGGGTGGCTCGATGAGCATCGAGTCGAGCCCGGGCAAGGGCGCGCGATTCTTGATCCGCTTGCCGTTCACCGTGTCGGTGAACCGAGCACTGATGGTGCACCTGGGCGAGGAGCAGTACGCAATCCCGCTCAATACCATCGAAGGCATCGTGCGCGTGCCGCCCGCTGAGCTTGAGGCTTGTTACCAGCTGAGCGCACCGCGCTATGCCTATGCCGGTCACGAGTACGACCTGCGCTATCTCGGGGAGGTGCTCCAAGGCGGTGTGCCTCGGCCAAGTCTGCTGGGGCAGAGCGTGCCGTTGCCGGTGTTGCTGGTGCATTCCCAGGAGCAGTCGTTCGCCATCCAGGTGGACAGCCTGTCGCCAAGCCGAGAGATTGTGGTCAAGAGCCTGGGGCCGCAGTTCGCGGCGGTGCCTGGGCTGTCCGGCGCGACCTTGCTGGGGGATGGCCGGGTAGTGCTGATTCTCGATTTGCTCGGCCAGTTGCGCGGGCAGCAGCGGCGTCTGGCGCGCCTGCCGGGTGGCTACGGGGGGCCGCGTCCGGTGTTTGGCCCGGCACCGCGTCAGCGTCTGCTGGTGATGGTGGTGGACGACTCGGTCACCGTGCGCAAAGTCACCAGTCGTCTACTGGAGCGCCACGGTATGAGTGTGCTGACGGCCAAGGACGGTGTGGATGCCATGGCCTTGCTGGAGGAGCACCGCCCCGATGTGCTGCTGCTGGACATCGAGATGCCGCGCATGGACGGCTTCGAGGTGGCCACGCGCATCCGCCGCGATGCCCGTCTGAAGGATCTGCCCATCATCATGATCACCTCGCGTACCGGCCAGAAACACCGCGACAGGGCCATGGCCATCGGCGTCAACGACTACTTGGGCAAGCCTTATCAGGAGTCGGTCCTGTTGCAGAGCATCGCCCATTGGAGCCAACCCCATGCTTGAATACATCGCCGGCCAGCGCAGCAGCCTGACCGGTCTGCTACTGCCTTTGAGCGACCGCACCCTGGTGCTGCCCAATGTGGCGGTGGCCGAGCTGATCGGCCAGCGCACCTTCGCCTGCCAGGCGGGCGACCCGGCCTGGCACCTGGGCTGGATCGACTGGCGTCAGCAGCGCTTGCCGCTGATCGGCCTGGAGGCCGCCTGTGGCGGCGAGACCGTTTGTGGCGAGCGGGCACGGGTGGTGGTGCTCAACGCGCTGGGCGATACCGGCCTGCGCTACCTGGCGTTGCTACTGCAGGACATCCCACGCTCCTGCAAGCTGGACAGCCAGCTCAACTATGTGGATGTCCCCTTGGCGAGCCTGGAGCTGGCGGCGGTGCAGGTCGGCGAGCAGGTGGCGCGGGTACCTGACCTGGCGGCGCTGGAGCGCATGGTGCGTGACGCGGATCTTCACTAGCTTCAAGTTGTAAGCTTCAAGCGGCAAGCTAGCTGTGTCGGGGGCGTCCCCGTGCTTTGCTTGAGGCTTACAGCTTGAAACTTGAAGCTGTCAGGGAGGTCAGTGTTTGCATGTATTACGGTGAACGCTTCAACGCCTGGACGCACCTGGTCGGTGCCGTGCTGGCCTGTATCGGTGCCATCTGGCTGATCGTCGTGGCCGGATTGCAGGGCGATCCGTGGAAGATCGTCAGCTTTTCCATCTACGGCAGCACTCTACTGCTGCTCTACAGCATCTCAACGCTCTACCACAGCACCCGTGGGCGGGCGAAGGTGATCATGCGCAAGCTCGATCACCTGTCGATCTACCTGCTCATCGCCGGCAGCTACACGCCGTTCTGTCTGGTCAGCCTGCGCGGCCCCTGGGGCTGGAGCCTGTTCGGCGTGGTCTGGGGCCTGGCCTTGATCGGCATGCTCCAGGAGATCAAGCCGCGCTCCGAGGCGCGGGTGCTGTCGATCATCATCTATGCGGTGATGGGCTGGATCGTCCTGGTGGCGGTCAAGCCGTTGCTGCAGAGCCTGGGCGGCGCCGGCTTCGCCTGGCTGGCGGCCGGCGGTGCGTTCTACACCATCGGCATCCTGTTCTTCGCCTTCGACAGCCGCTTTCGCCATTGGCATGGCATCTGGCACCTGTTCGTCATCGCCGGCAGTCTCATGCACTTCGTCGCGGTGTTCTTCTACGTGCGTTAGAAGTCGCCCCACAGCTGCTGGGCCACCGACAGCGCCACGACCGGCGCGGTCTCGGTGCGCAGTACCCGTGGGCCAAGGCGTGCGGCGTGGAAGCCGGCGGTCTTGGCCTGGTCGACTTCGGCGTCGCTCAAGCCGCCTTCGGGGCCGATCAGGAATGCCAGGCGGGCGGGGCGTGCGTGGCTGGTCAGCGGTTCAGCGACCGGGTGCAGCACCAGCTTGAGGTCGGCCTCGGTATCCTTGAGCCACTCGGCCAGGGTCACCGGCGGGTGGATCACCGGCAGCGTCGAGCGGCCGCACTGTTCGCACGCGCTGATCGCCACTTGCCGCCAATGGGCCAGGCGCTTGTCGGCGCGTTCGTCCTTCAGGCGCACTTCGCAGCGTTCGCTGACGATTGGGGTGATCGCGTTGGCGCCAAGCTCGGTGGCCTTCTGGATCGCCCAGTCCATCCGCTCGCCGCGGGACAGGCCCTGGCCCAGGTGGACATGCAACGGGGACTCGGCCTGGCCGGGCAAGGCCTGGTCCAGGGTGACGCGCACGGATTTCTTGCCGACCTCGAGCAACTGGCCACGAAACTCCTGGCCACTGCCGTCGAACAGTTGCACAGCGTCTCCGGGCGCCATGCGCAGCACGCGGCCAATGTAGTGGGCCTGGGCTTCGGGCAACTCGTGCTCGCCGAGGCTCAGGGGGGCGTCGATGAAGAAGCGGGACAGTCTCATGGCTTTGCTCAGGAAATGAAATGGACATCGTCCCCGTGGAAGCGGCGTTGGGCCGCTGCGATTTACTGGCGAATGCGAGGGGAAATCCTCGATCCGCATTCGCAGATGAACCCGCTTCCACAGGGGGCGAGGCGAGCCTCAGGGTTAGCCCGGATCGCGGAAGTCGGGGTGGAAGTTGGCCGGCACCGCCACGCTGACGCTGTCGCGGGTGGCGATGTCGATGCCTTCGCTGGCCACTTCGGCCAGGAAATCGATCTGCTCCGGGGTGATCACGTAGGGCGGCAGGAAATACACCACGCTGCCCAGTGGTCGCAGCAGCGCGCCGCGGGTCAGGGCGTGTTCGAAGACCTTCAGGCCGCGCCGCTCCTGCCAGGGGTAGGCAGTCTTGCTGGTTTTGTCCTGGACCATCTCGATGGCCAGGGCCATACCGGTCTGGCGGATCTCGGCGACATGGGCATGGTCGGCCAGGTGTGCAGTGGCGCTGGCCATGCGTGCCGACAGGGCCTTGTTGGCCTCGATCACGTTGTCTTGCTCGAAGATGTCCAGCGTCGCCAGGGCCGCGGCGCAGGCCAGCGGGTTGCCCGTGTAGCTGTGCGAATGGAGGAACGCCCGCAGGGTCGGGTAATCATCGTAGAACGCCTGGTAGACATCATCGGTGGTCAGGCAAGCGGCCAGCGGCAGGTATCCGCCGGTCAGAGCCTTGGACAGGCACAGGAAGTCGGGGCGGATCCCGGCCTGTTCGCAGGCGAACATCGTCCCTGTGCGGCCGAAGCCTACGGCGATTTCGTCGTGGATCAGGTGCACACCATAGCGGTCGCAGGCCTCGCGCAGCAGCTTGAGGTATACCGGGTGGTACATGCGCATCCCGCCAGCGCCCTGAATCAGCGGCTCGACGATCACGGCGGCGAGGCTGGCGTGGTGCTCGGCCAGGGTCTGTTCCATGAGCGCGAACATGTTGCGTGAGTGCTCTTCCCAGCCCATGCCTTCGGGGCGCAGGTAGCAGTCCGGGCTCGGCACCTTGATGGTGTCGAGCAGCAACGCCTTGTAGGTCTCGGTGAACAGCGGCACGTCGCCCACCGACATGGCGGCGATGGTTTCTCCGTGATAGCTGTTGGTCAGGGTGACGAAGCGCTTCTTGTTCACCTGGCCCTTGTTCTGCCAGTAGTGGAAGCTCATTTTCAGCGCCACTTCGATGCACGACGAGCCGTTGTCGGCGTAGAACACCCGGTCCAGCCCCGCCGGTGTCATGGCCACCAGGCGTTCGGACAGCTCGATGACCGGCTGGTGGCTGAAGCCGGCCAGGATCACGTGCTCGAGCTGATCGACCTGGTCCTTGATGCGCTGGTTGATGCGCGGATTGGCGTGGCCGAACACATTGACCCACCAGGAACTGACGGCGTCCAGGTAGCGCTTGCCTTCGAAGTCCTCCAGCCACACGCCTTCACCACGGCGGATCGGGATCAGCGGCAGCTGCTCGTGGTCTTTCATCTGGGTGCAGGGGTGCCACAGGACCTTGAGGTCACGTTGCATCCACTGTTGGTTGAGGCCCATGGGCAGATCTCCTGGCGGGGCGTGCTGAGGCCGACAAGCCTAAGCAATGGGGCCGCGCAGGACAACCGACGCGCAGCGCGTGATTGCGTCGAAAATTAAATTTCCTGTGCTGGCAAGCACTTGATGTCACTACGCTGGCAGGGTCTGGAGACCTGACGTATTCTTAACGCATCTCGTCCCAGGGGCACTCTCCCCTCTTTTCTGTCACTTCTGATCCGGAGTTCGCCAACATGGCTGCTGCTTGGGTGCGCCTGTGCGCGTTGGTATTGATTGGTGTCTCCAGCGGTGCCGCGCTGGCCAAGGACACGAGCCCCACGGCGATCGTCGTGGGCGGGGGCCTGGCAGGCCTGACCGCGGCCTATGAGCTGCAGAACAAAGGCTGGCAGGTCACGCTGCTGGAGGCCAAGTCCGGCATGGGCGGCCGTTCGGGCCTGGCCACCAGCGAGTGGATCGGCAACGGCAAGAGCCAGCCGGTGCTCAACCAGTACCTGGACCGTTTCAAGCTTGAAACACTGCCCGCGCCTGAATTCGTACGCACCCCCGGCTACCTGATCGACGGCGAGTATTTCAGCGCCAGCGATCTGGCCACCAAGCAACCGGCCACCGCCGATGCGCTCAAGCGTTACGAGAAGACCCTCGATGATCTGGCCCGTTCGATCGAGGACCCGCTGAACCCGGCCGCCACCAGCACCTTGTTTGCCCTCGACCAGATGAACGTCTCTACCTGGCTGGACAAACTGCAGCTGCCTGCCACGGCACGGCAATTGATCAACCAGCAGATCCGCACCCGTTACGACGAGCCGTCGCGTCTGTCGCTGCTCTATTTCGCCCAGCAGAACCGGGTCTACCGCGGTATCAGTGATCGTGACCTGCGCGCTGCCCGCCTGCCAGGCGGCAGCCCGGTGCTGGCGCAGGCCTTCGTCAAGCAACTCAAGACCATCAAGACCAGCTCGCCGGTCACCTCGATCGTCCAGGACAGCAAAGGTGTGACGGTCAAGGTCGGCAGCGTCGGCTACCAAGCCGATTACCTGGTCATGGCCGTGCCGCTGCGCGCACTGGCGAAGATCCAGATGACCCCGGGACTGGACAGCCAGCACCTGGCGGCCTTGAAGGGCACCAACTACGGTTGGCGCGACCAGATGATGCTCAAGTTCAAGAAGCCGGTCTGGGAAAGCCGTGCGCGCATGTCCGGCGAGATCTTCAGTAATGCCGGTCTCGGCATGCTGTGGATCGAGCCTGCGCTCAAGGGGGGCGCCAACGTGGTGATCAACCTCTCGGGTGACAATGCCCGCCTGCTGCAGGCCTTTGGCGACAAGCAGATGGTCGATCAGGTGCTGATTCGACTGCACGCGTTCTATCCGCAGGCCCGGGGTGCGTTCACCGGCTACGAAGTGCGCCGCTACAGCACCGACGCCGGTACTGGCGGCGCCTACCTGGCCTATGGCCCAGGCCAGATCAGCAAGTATTGGCGCCTGTGGGAGCGTCCGGTGCAACGCATGACCTTCGCCGGCGAGCACACCGATGCACTCTATCCCGGCACCCTGGAAGGCGCGCTGCGCAGTGGCCAGCGTGCCGCCAGCCAGGTGCAGGACCTGGCGGCCGGCAAGTCGTTCGATCCGGCCAAGGCTGCACCGGTTGCCGCCGCAGCCGCAGCGGGCGCGGTCGCCGCGAAGGACAAGGGTGGATTCTTCTCCAATCTGTTCGGGGGCTCCTCCGACAAGGCACCTGCCAAAGCGACTGCCAAGGCGGACGCGGTGAAGGCTGAAGAAGCCAAGCAGGACAAGCCAGGCTTCTTCTCGCGCCTGTTCGGTGGCGGCGACAAGGCCCAGACCAAGGCTGCGCCGATCGCCAAGGCTGACGAGGTCGCACCGGTGGTGGCGCCAGAGCCTACGCCTGCGCCTGCCCCAGCGCCCGTGGCCAAGGAGGAGCCCGTCAAGCCCGCAGCGAGCAAGGCTGCACCGGCCAAGCCCGCCCAGACCCACAAGCCGTCCGCCAAACAGGCCCACAAGCCTGCGCCAGTGAAGAAGACCACGGCCAAATCCGAGCCTGTGAAAAAGCCGCTGGCCAATACCCAGGCCAAGGCGGGCTGAGTACTCGGGCTCCTCGCGGGGCCCGCTTCCAGAGCTATCAGTGCCTTTTTTACGGGTAAACCCGCTCCCACTCGGATTGCGTAGTTTTTGAGAACATTGCAAACCCTTTGGGGGCGGGTTTATGCCGCACTACGACAACCTGCCGCTGAACATCTATCGTTAATGTTTCCTTAATAGGAAACTTCCAAAATACCTATCGTATTTGTCGATAATCCCGAGCGAATTTTTCCGCTTTCTTTCGATACGTTACGCGTTAGTCTGTGCACAGCTTTCACGGAGAATCACGCCAACATGCAACTGCGCAACTCTGCTTCTCGCTACGGCCTGGTCAGTATCGTCATGCATTGGGGCGTGGCCCTGGCGGTCTTCGGGCTGTTCGGCCTCGGTCTGTGGATGGTCGGCCTGGACTACTACAGCCCCTGGCGCAAGTCCGCGCCCGACCTGCACAAGAGCATCGGCCTGGTGCTGTTGGCGGTGATGGTGCTGCGTGTACTTTGGCGTTTCGTCAGCCCTCCACCACCGGCACCTGCCACCCATGGCGCATTCACCCGCCTGGCCGCGAAGCTTGGCCATGCGGTGCTGTACCTTGGGTTGTTCGCCGTGATGATTGCCGGGTACCTGATTTCCACCGCTGATGGGGTGGGCATTCCGGTATTCGACTGGTTCGAGGTTCCGGCGCTGGTCAGTGACCTGCCCGATCAGGCGGATACCGCCGGAGCCATTCACCTCTACCTGGCCTGGGGGCTGGTGATTTTTGCCATCCTGCACGCCTTGGCAGCTCTGAAACACCATTTCATCGACCGTGACGCGACCCTGAGCCGTATGCTGGGCCGCAAAGCTTGACTCTCTACCTCAATTGCATAGGAAGGAAGTAAGGATGTTCAAAAAGACTTTTGCCGCACTGGCGCTCGGTACCGCACTGCTCTCCGCCGGCCAGGCCATGGCTGCCGAGTACAAGATCGACAAGGAAGGCCAGCACGCGTTCGTCGACTGGAAGATCAGCCACCTGGGTTACAGCTTCATCCACGGTACCTTCAAGGACTTCGACGGCAACTTCACTTGGGACAGCGCCAAGCCTGAGGCCAGCAAGATCGCCGTCAATCTGAAGACCGCGAGCCTGTGGTCGAACCACGCCGAGCGTGACAAGCACATCGCCAGCGCAGACTTCCTGGACGTGAAGAAGTACCCGGAAGCCAAGTTCGTCTCCACCAGCGTCAAGTCGACTGGCGAAAAGACCGCTGACGTGACCGGCGATCTGACCATGCACGGCGTGACCAAACCTGTCACCTTCAAGGCAACCTTCAATGGCGAAGGCAAGGATCCATGGGGCGGCGAGCGTGCCGGCTTCAACGCCACCACCACGCTGAACCTGAACGACTTCGGCATCAAAGGCCCAGGCCCGTCCTCCCAGACCTTGGATCTGGACATCAGCGTCGAAGGCGTGAAGCAGAAGTAATTCGCTTTGCCCTGACGAAAAACGCCGCCCATTGGGCGGCGTTTTCGTTTGCGCGAGTGCTGGGCTCAGCCCTTGCGGGTCAGCAAAGCAGGACGCTCACCGCGTGGTCGGCTCGGCAAGTCATCGAGTTGCTCCGGTGTCGGATAGCGATCGAGCTTGGACTCCTTGCGGATGATCACCGGCTGATGGGTTTCACGCGGGCTGCGAACGGCTGGCTCTTGACGGGAGAAGTCGTCACGGCTCGAGGAGCGGTTGCGGCCGCCGCCATTATTGTCGCGGCGTGCACCGCCGTTGTTGTTGCGGGTGCGTTTCTCGCCGGAACCTTGACCCTGGCTCTGACCTTGGCCTTTGCGCTGGCCGCCGCCATTGTTGCGTGGCTGGCCGCTACCGTTGCGTTGGCCCTGTCCTTGGCCTTGACCCTGGCCACCGCCTGGACGACGGTTACGGCCTTGGTTCTTGGCGTTCTGGTAGGGGCTGACGTAGTCGGCGCGGTTGCCGAAGTTGTCGATGTCGTCGTCCAGGAATTCTTCTGGATCACGGTCCACCGGAACCGACGGCATGCCGCTCTGGCCTTGGGCCGCTTGCTGCTGGCGGGGTTTCTTGTTGCGCGGCTTGCGCTGTTGCTGGGATTTCTCGCCGGACTTTTCCTGTTCGGCTGGCTTCTCGGCGGTGTGCTGCTTGGCCTTGCCTTTATCCTTGCCTTTGTCCTTACGACCGCCGCTGCCGTCCTTGCTGCCTTCGGCGCGCTGCTGATTGCGGCCACCACGACCGTTGTTCTGCGGACGTTCGCGCACTTCCGGCTTCTCGGCTTCCACCTGGCTTGGGTCGAAGCCCATCAGGTCGCCATCCGGGATCTTCTGCTTGGTGACCCGCTCGATGCTCTTGAGCAGTTTTTCTTCATCCGGCGCGACCATGGAGATGGCTTCGCCCGAACGGCCCGCGCGACCGGTACGGCCGATGCGGTGGACGTAGTCTTCCTCGACATTAGGCAGCTCGAAGTTGACCACGTGAGGCAGTTGGTCGATATCCAGGCCGCGGGCGGCGATATCGGTGGCGACCAGCACGCGTACGGTGTTGGCCTTGAAGTCGGCCAGGGCCTTGGTGCGGGCGTTCTGGCTCTTGTTGCCGTGAATCGCGGCAGCGCTCAGGCCGTGCTTTTCCAGGTACTCGGCCAGGCGGTTGGCACCATGCTTGGTACGGGTGAATACCAGCACCTGCTCCCAGGCGCCGAGGGTGATCAGGTGGGCCAGCAGGGCACGCTTGTGGCTAGCCGGCAGGCGATAGACACGTTGCTCGATACGCTCGACCGTGGTGTTCGGTGGCGTGACCTCGATGCGCTCGGGGTTGTGCAGCAGCTTGTCGGCAAGGTCAGTGATGTCTTTGGAGAAGGTCGCCGAGAACAGCAGGTTCTGGCGTTTGGCCGGCAGGCGGGAAAGGACCTTCTTGACGTCGTGGATGAAGCCCATGTCGAGCATGCGGTCGGCT
>NZ_KV793283.1:55464-184065 GCF_001808425.1 Pseudomonas sp. HMSC08G10
ATGAAGCCCATGTCGAGCATGCGGTCGGCTTCGTCGAGCACCAGGATTTCCACATGGGACAGGTCCACGCTGCCTTGGCCGGCCAGATCGAGCAGGCGGCCCGGGCAGGCGACCAGGACGTCGACGCCCTTGGCCATGGCCTGGATCTGCGGGTTCATGCCGACGCCGCCAAAGATACAGGCGCTGATCAGGTTCAGATCACGGGCATAAACCTTGAAGCTGTCGTGTACCTGAGCTGCCAGTTCGCGGGTTGGGGTCAGTACCAGGACGCGAGGCTGACGCGGACCGTGGCGCTGGGATTTGTCAGGGTGGCCACCGGGAAACAGACGCTCGAGGATCGGCAGTGCAAAACCGCCGGTTTTACCAGTACCTGTCTGGGCAGCGACCATCAGGTCGCGACCTTGCAACACGGCGGGAATGGCCCGCTGTTGCACCGGAGTGGGCTGGGTATAGCCCGCAGCCTCGATAGCGCGGACAAGAGCCTCGGAGAGACCGAGGGAAGCAAAGGACATGGGCAATCCTGTTCTCGTGGGGGCTGGGCCCGATGGGATGATCTGCCTGGCGCGACGGGCATCGGCGAGATGCGATCGCGTCCGGTCCAGCTGGGCATTCACTGCGCATCCGGGAGGCGGCGGGCGGCACTGGGGTGCGTTGCCGACGGGTCGAGATGCCTGTTGCGAGGCCGAGCGTCCGGGCGTGAGCCGGGCGGGAAGGCCCGAGTATAACAGAGCTATCGCGCTCTGCTGTGTTCGTGCTGCTCAACGGCGTCAGGAATATTGCCGAGGTCGCTGTCGTAACGGGCACTGATGGCCGCATACGCAGGGTCTTGCTTGAAGCGTCGCAGCTCGTCGGCGAACGCCTGTGCCAAGCGTTCCCTTCCGGGCTTGTTCGCAAGTCCCAGGTATTGAGGGTGCCGGCTGATTACCAAGGGTAGCTCCTGAACCTGTCCCTCGAGCCCCAATTGCCGCCGCAACAGGCGCCCTGCACGGCGGTCTGTCACCAGTAGGTCGATGCGCCCGAGCATCAACTTGCCGAAATTCGCCTCATGGGTGGGCGCCGGCTCTCGACGAAACAGGAAGGACTCGCTGAACGCCCGGCTGTAGGTGTAGCCCGGCGAGGTCCCTACGGTAAGGCCCGCAAGGTCTCTCAGGCGTTCGATGGCGTGAGGCCTGGCGTCGGCCTGGAACAGCACGAACTCAACCTCCGAGAGTGCCTCGTCCGGGTAGACCATGAACGGTTTGCGCGAATCGACCTGGAAGATGTCCAGCACACCGTCGGCCGCACCTTGCTCCACCATGGCGAGACAGCGTTTCCAGGGCAGCATTTGCCAGTCGACATCGATGCCGAGTCGCTTGAGCACTTCGTTGGCGACTTCGTAGTCGATGCCTTTGGGCTGGCCTTCGTGCCAGTAGATATAGGGCGCCCAGTCATCGCTAACCAAGCGCAGGCGCTCCGCCTTGGCAAACGGGCTCAGGCAGACGAGCAGCAGGGCGCAAAGAAGGGGGGTGAAGTCAGGCATGGCGGCAGCGTACGTCCAATGTGTGTCCGAGGCCAGTGAAGCCTGTCGTCAGCCTTTGTCAGGCTTGAGCAGATGATCCCGCACGTCCTGATACTTGCTCCCTAAAGACAGACGTAAGCCAGGGTGGTGCAGCAATTGGTGCAGTTGTTCGCTGTTCAGGCGCCCTTGGCGTTGCTGAAGATTTTCCAGTGCCTTGTCCCACCAGGCGAAGGTACAGGCCCGATCGAATTCGTTGGCATAGGAGTAGCAGCCGTACAGCAACTCCCGAGCAAATTGGCGTTGGTGGCGGGGCAGTGTCAGGCTCAGGGCCTTGTATCCCAGGCGATGCAAGGTGGGTGGTTTTGGCAGGCGGTCGTTGACCAGGGCTACGTCGGCCAGGGCGGCCTCGCCCAGAGGGTCATCCCCGTGCTTGTGCAACCAGGCCTGGATCTTGGCGCGGAACAGGTCCTTGCGGCTCCAGTAGTGATGGATGACGTCGGTGCAGTCGGTCAGCGTCAGCGTGCGATAGGCCGCCACGGCCAGACAGAACTCTTCGAGGGTATAGGCGTTGGGGACGATAGGGTGGAACTCGTCCATCAGCGCGATCGATTGGTCGAGTACTCCTGAATCCTCTGCCGCAAGGCCGATGACGCCGGAGTTGATCAGGTTCATGTGGTCATCCGCCAGGCCGCGCGCGTGCAGGATGCTGCGCAGGCCTTGGTACAGGACGGTGTTCGGGTTTTCGCCATAGCGCGCGCAGATGGCGTTGCACAGCAGATGGCCGGGCTTGACGCGGCGCAGCAGTTCCATCGGCGATTGGCGGAAGAACGTGTCGGTGTCGATAAGCACCGCCTGGGAATGCTGCTCGAGGGCCTGGCGTAACAGAACATGCTTGCTGCGAAAATGGTAGCCATGGGGTTGGGTCCAGGCCGCGCGCGTGGCATCGCAGATAAGGTGAACGGTGACCGGGAGTTTCGCGTAGGGCGCGGGGTCGTCGGTATGGACCTGGATGTCCAGGGCTTGGCTGCCGGACTCTTTCAGCTGGGCGAGGGCGCTGATGATGCTGAAGCAAGCTTCCTGTTGGTAGGTCTTTGCACCGAACGCTAGATAGATGAGCTGAGGTGCCGAGGAAGGCAAAGGCTGCATGGGCGGCTCGCTAACAGGTCTAAGGCTTGATGAAAGGTTTTAGCCTAATACCTAAGCCTTAAAGCTGCCTTAAGGACCTGTTAGCGAAATATGTCAGCGCGGCAGCTTCAGGTTGTTCCAGATCGCCAGGCTCGGCTCGGCCTGGTTCAACGTGTAGAAGTGCAGGCCCGGTGCGCCGCCTTGGAGCAACTGCTCGCACATGCGGGTGATCACCTCTTCGCCGAACGCCTGGATGCTGGCGGTGTCGTCGCCATAGGCTTCCAGCTGCTTGCGAATCCAGCGGGGGATCTCAGCACCGCAGGCGTCGGAGAAGCGCGCCAGCTTGCTGTAGTTGGTGATCGGCATGATGCCGGGCACGACCGGGATGTCCACGCCCATCTTCTGCACACGCTCGACGAAATAGAAGTAGCTCTCGGCATTGAAGAAGTACTGGGTGATGGCGCTGTTTGCACCGGCCTTGACCTTGTGCACGAAGTTGGTGAGATCGGACTCGAAATTGCGCGCCTGAGGGTGCATCTCCGGGTAGGCCGCGACTTCCAGATGGAAGTGATCGCCGCTCTCCTGGCGGATGAACTCGACCAGGTCGCTGGCATAGCGCAGCTCGCCATAGGCCATGCCCATGCCCGACGGGAGGTCGCCGCGCAGGGCAACGATGCGCTTGATGCCTGCTGCCTTGTACTGGGCGATCAGGGCGCGCAGCTCTTCCTTGCTGTCACCGACGCAAGACAAGTGCGGCGCGGCAGGAATCTTCACTTCGCTTTCCAGCTGCAGCACCGTGTTCAGGGTGCGATCGCGGGTGGAACCACCGGCACCGTAGGTGCAGGAGAAGAAATCGGGGTTGTAGCCCGCCAGCTGGCGAGCGACCGCCATCAGCTTTTCATGGCCGGCGTCGGTCTTGGTGGGGAAAAACTCGAAACTGTAGCGGCGTTCTTGTGACATCACTCGTTCCTCGTGCAGCCCGCCTCAAGCGGCAAGCTGCAAGTAAAAGCCAGATCGGTGATGGCCGATCTGGCTTGGCATCGTTCAAGATTTCTCAGCCTGGACTTCAAGCGGCACCGGCGCGATCTGCCGTTGCTTGCCGCTTGAAGCTTGCCGCTTAGTAGCGGTAGGTGTCCGGCTTGAACGGGCCTTCGACGGTCACGCCGATGTATTCGGCCTGCTGCGGGGTCAGCTGGGTGACCACGCCGCCGAAGCCGCGGACCATTTCCAGGGCCACTTCTTCGTCGAGTTTCTTGGGCAGTACTTCCACGGTCAAGCGCTCGGCCTTCTGTGCGGCAGGCAGTTGGGCGAACTTCTGCTCGAACAGGAAGATCTGGGCCAGTACCTGGTTGGCAAACGAGCCGTCCATGATGCGGCTTGGGTGGCCAGTGGCGTTGCCCAGGTTCACCAGGCGGCCCTCGGCCAGCAGGATCAGGTAGTCATCGTTCTGCGGATCGAAGGTGCCAGCGCCGGTACGGTGGATCTTGTGAACCTGCGGCTTGACCTCTTCCCATGCCCAGTTCTTGCGCATGAAGGCGGTGTCGATCTCGTTGTCGAAGTGACCGATGTTGCAGACAACGGCGCGCTTCTTCAGGGCCTTGAGCATGTTGGCGTCGCAGACGTTGACGTTACCGGTGGTGGTGACGATCAGGTCGATGCGGCCCAGCAGGTCCTTGTTGATGCCGGCCTCGGTGCCGGTGTTGATACCGTCCTTGAACGGCGAGACGACTTCGAAGCCGTCCATGCAGGCCTGCATGGCACAGATCGGGTCGACTTCGGTGACCTTGACGATCATGCCTTCCTGACGCAGGGACTGGGCCGAGCCCTTGCCCACGTCACCGTAGCCGATCACCAGGGCTTGCTTGCCCGACAGCAGGTGGTCGGTACCACGCTTGATGGCGTCGTTGAGGCTGTGACGGCAACCGTATTTGTTGTCGTTCTTGCTCTTGGTGACCGAGTCGTTGACGTTGATCGCCGGAACTTTCAGCTCGCCCTTGGCCAGCATGTCCAGCAGACGGTGCACGCCAGTGGTAGTTTCTTCGGTGATGCCGTGGATCTTCTCCAGCATCGCCGGGTACTTCTTGTGCAGGATTTCGGTCAGGTCACCGCCGTCGTCCAGAACCATGTTGGCGTCCCATGGCTGACCGTCCTTGAGGATGGTCTGCTCGATGCACCATTCGTACTCCTGCTCGGTCTCGCCCTTCCAGGCGAAAACCGGAATGCCGGCGGCGGCGATGGCGGCAGCGGCCTGGTCCTGGGTCGAGAAGATGTTGCACGACGACCAGCGCACCTCGGCACCCAGGGCGACCAGGGTCTCGATCAGCACGGCGGTCTGGATGGTCATGTGGATGCAGCCCAGGATCTTGGCGCCTTTGAGCGGTTGCTCAGCCTGGTACTTGCGACGCAGGCCCATCAGCGCGGGCATTTCCGATTCGGCGATGATGACTTCCTTGCGGCCCCAGTCGGCCAGGGAAATGTCGGCGACCTTGAAGTCGGAAAAACCTGCAGGCGTGTTTACAGCGCTCATCGAGAGCCTCCATTCGTAGTGTGCGAATGGGCGCCGTTGTGCGTTAGGCGTCCGCAGTGCGGACAACGCCCCAACCGAGCCTGACAGGCCGAGCCTGCTGCAGCGCCCCTCGGATGGGTGGCGGGATGGCCCCCGCGGCGGGTGGCCATGTGAATCGGCAGGGATTATAGCCGTGGCGTCGTGCCACGCCCAAGGTTTTCTGTCGCTTAATCGAGACGATAGTCGATGTTCAATGGAGAGGTGCCAAAGGCTCTGCCATCATTACCCTACGTTAGCCAAGCAGGTCAGGAGTACCGATGAATTTCCACACCCGCAAATGGGTAAAACCCGAAGACCTCAATCCCAACGGCACCCTGTTCGGTGGCAGCTTGCTGCGCTGGATCGACGAAGAGGCGGCGATCTACGCCATCGTCCAGCTGGGCAACCAGCGCGTGGTCACCAAGTACATGTCGGAAATCAACTTCGTCAGTGCCTCGCGTCAGGGCGACATCATCGAGCTGGGCATCACCGCCACCGAGTTTGGCCGTACGTCCATCACCCTCAAGTGCGAAGTGCGCAACAAGATCACCCGCAAAAGCATCCTGACCGTCGACAAGATGGTCTTCGTCAACCTGGGCGAGGACGGCCTGCCGGCCCCGCATGGGCGAACCGAGATCAAGTACATCCAGGACCAGTTCCCCGATACCGCGGTGGAATGACATTGGGGGCCGCGAAAGCGGCCCCAAAAGTGTCAAGGCTGTGCAGTAACCCCGCGCACCACCCGCCCGATGCTCAACCCCTGCACCAGGATCGAAGACAGCACCACGATGTAGGTGATCGACAGCAGCAGGTCACGCTCGGCGCCAGCGGGCAGCGACAGCGCCAGGGCCACCGACACTCCGCCGCGCAGGCCGCCCCAGGTCAGTACGCGGACAGTCCCCTTGGGCACGCTGCGCCAGCGGCGCAGCAATACGATCGCAGGCGCCACGGTCAGCAGGCGCGACAGCAGCACTGCCACGGCCAGCACGCTCCCGGCGGCCAGGTGCAGCCAGTTGAATGGCAGTAGCAACAGTTCCAGGCCGATCAGGGCGAACAGCAGGGCGTTGAGCATGTCGTCGATCAGTTCCCAGAAACCGTCCATGTAGCGACGGGTCATGTCGTTCATCGCCAGGTTGCGCCCCAGGTTGCCGATGATCAGGCCGGCCACCACCATGGCGATCGGCGCCGACACATGCAGCTCGTAGCACATGGCCGAGCCGCCGATCACCAATGCCAGGGTCAGCATCACCTCGACCTGGTACTGCTCGACGCTCTTGATCATGCGATAGGTGGCGTAACCAATCACACCGCCAAAGGCGATCCCGCCAATGGCTTCTCGGGCGAACAGCAAGGCGGTGTCGGCAAAGCTTGGCGCCTCGCCGAGCTGGACGATGCCCAGCAGGACGGTGAATACCACCACCGCCGTGCCGTCATTGAACAGCGACTCGCCCACGATCGTAGTCTTGAGTGGCTTGGAGGCATTGGCGGTACGCAGTGCGCCGAGCACGGCGATCGGGTCGGTGGGGGAGATCAGCGCGCCGAACAGCAGGCAGTAGATCAGCGGCACGTTCCAACCGAACATCGAGAAAACCCAATGGGCCAGATAGCCGATCACCAGCGTAGCGATCAGTACTCCGAAGGTGGCCAGCAGGCCGATCGGCCAGCGGTAGCTGCGCAAATCGGCAAGGTTGACGTGCAGCGCGCCGGCGAACAGCAGGAACGACAGCATCCAGTGCATCAACAGGTCGTTGAAATCGATCTGGTTCATCAGGCCCTCGACGCGCGCTTCCAGGCCGGGGAAGCCGATCAGGCTCAGGCCTTGCAGGATCAAGGAGAACAGCAGGGCGGTGACCATCACGCCGATGGCCGGCGGCAGGCCGATGAAGCGGTAATTGACGTAGGTGAGGAGGGTGGTCAGGCAGATAAAAGCGGCAACAAGTTCAAGCATCCGAAATCCTGTGACAGTGGCTTCCAAGTCGTTACCCGAATTGCTCGGGCAGTTCTTTGATGGCCTGGTGAGCGTTTCGGGACACACCTTATGACCCGATCCGAAGGATTCGTTCCGCCGGACAGGGCGCTGATTCCTACATTAGGGCTGGAAATCGATATAGTGTCGGACAATCAGGCCAACGAGGGCCTGGACTCTGTGCAAGGACCCTCCCGTGTTGGCAACTTCGCTGGTTTTGGTCGCGGCCCTGCTCCACGCGACTTGGAATACCCTGATCAAATTCAGTGGCGAGCGTTTGCTGGTGATTGCCAGCATGGACCTGGTAGCCCTCGCCTTCGCCGTGGCGGCGGTGGCGTTCGTAGACATTCCTCCGGCGCACATCTGGCCTTGGTTGCTCGCATCGGCGCTGGCCGAGCAGCTGTACCGCTTTTTGTTGATCCAGGCGTATCGGGTTGGCGATCTGGGGCTGGTCTATCCTCTGATGCGCGGCCTGTCGCCCTTGGTGGTGCTGGGGTTGACGCTGGCCTTTGCCGGAGAATCGCTCAGCGACAAGCAGATCATTGGCATCCTGCTGATTCCGTGCGGCATGGCCTGCCTGCTCTGGCAGGGCGGCGGCGGGGATCGGCTGCCGTGGTCGATGCTGCCAGTGGTCGCGCTGATCGGTCTGTGCATCGGTTGCTACACCTGGTTCGACGGCAGGGCCGTGCAAATCTGGGGCAAGCCGTTGGATTACCTGGTGTGGTTGACCTTGCTCAGTGCTTGGCCGTTTCCGTTGCTGGCAAGCGTGGCGCGGCGGGCGCCGTTCGTATTGTTCTGGCGCACCCAGTGGCGCCTGGGGTTGGCGGTGGGGTTGTGCGTGTTGTTGAGCTATGCCCTGGTGCTATGGGCCATGCACCTGGGGTCGGTTGCCGAAGCGGCGGCATTGCGGGAGCTGAGCGTGATCCTCGTGGTGCTGCTGGGCATGCGCTACCTCAAAGAACCTTTTGGCGGGCCAAGACTCCTAGCTTGCGGGCTGGTCCTGGCTGGCATGCTGGTGATGAAGCTCTGAAACCGATCATTTGAACAAGGAGTCCTTTCCATGACCGTTGCCCTGTGGTGCATCCTGATTGCCATGATCCTGCCGCCGCTGTGTGGGTTGACCGCGAAACTGAGCAGTGGCCGTTTCGGCTTGCGTGAAAACCACGATCCGCGCGCCTTCCTCGATACCTTGTCGGGCCTGCCACGCCGTGCCCATGCCGCCCAGCAGAACGGCTTCGAGGCCTTTCCCGCCTTTGCTGCCGCGGTGCTCGTTGCCGATATCGTCGGTAACGCGGAGCAGGTGACGCAGGATGTACTGGCGGTGCTGTACATCACCAGTCGCCTACTCTTCATCATCTGCTACCTGGCCGACCTGGCCATCCTGCGTTCACTGGTGTGGTTTGCCGGGCTGGCGCTGATCATTGCGTTTTTCGTGGTTTCCATCTGAAAGCGTGTCGCGCTCTTCGCGGTTAAACCCGCTCCCCCATGGCAATGTGGGTCTTGAGGTCTGTGCAGGCTTGTGGGAGCGGGGTCCGCCGCGAAGCATCCAACCCTGATCAAGGGACTTTCGGCACCTCAGGCAGCGCCGCGCCCTTGGGCCACAGCATCCAGATCTGCCCTGGCTGCTTCATGTTCCCTGCCAGTTCGCCGGCCTGCGGGCCAGTTCCCCAGAATAGGTCTGCGCGGACCTCGCCGGTGATGGCGCCGCCGGTGTCCTGGGCGCCCACCGGACGCACCACCGGGCTACCATCCGGACGGGTGGTGGACAGCCAAAGCAGGCTGCCCAGGGGGATCACCTTGCGATCGATGGCGACGCTGTAACCGGCGGTCAACGGCACGTTCAACGAGCCGCGCGGGCCTTCGTTGCTGTCTGGACGGGTGCCAAAGAATACGTAGCTGGGGTTGCTGGCCAGCAGCTCGGGAACCCGCTGCGGGTTGGCCTGGGCCCAGGCGTGAATGCTGCCCATAGTCACGTCTTCTTTCTTCAACTGGCCTTGCTCCACCAGCCAGCGACCGATGGGACGGTAGGGATGGCCGTTCTGGTCGGCGTAGCCCAGGCGCAGTTGGCGCCCGTCTTCTAGCTGAATGCGCCCGGAGCCCTGGATCTGCAGGAATTGCAGGTCCATCGGATCGGTCAGCCAGGCCAGTACCGGCGCTTTCACGCCGTCGCGGTTGATCACTTCAGCGGTGTCGTAGGGCTTGAGCACGCGGCCATCGAGGCGCCCGCGCAGGCGTTTGCCTTTTAGCTCCGGGTAGATGCTGGCCAAGTCGACCACGATCATGTCTTCGGGAATGCCGTACACCGGCACGTGGGCGGACTCGGTACGGCTGAGGCTTCCGGGGTAGACCGGTTCGTAGTAACCGGTGATCAGGCCGTGGGCGTTGTTTTGCGCTGAACGCAGGCCGTAGACCGACAGGTTCTGCTGTAGGAAGGCACGGATCTGGGCGGCGTCTTCAGGCATGCGGGCCGCGGCGTCGCAGGTAGCGGCCCAGACCGGATCACGCTTGAGCTTTTCGCATCCATTGCGCCAGGCCTGGAAACCGGCCAACAGGTCGTCGTCGCTGACGCTTGGCAGGTCTTGCCAGGTGGCCGGGGCGTAGGTCGCCATGGCGTGGGGTTCGGGTTTGGCATTCTCGCCGCCGTTGCAACCGGCCAGCAGGGCCAGGGTGGGAAGCGCCCAGGCAAGGTGGCGCAGAGCAGATCTCATGGTTGAATCCTTGAATGGGCGGCCTGTACGGCTGCCCATGTTTTTCGTGGGGGTATTGGTCTTTGTCGAGCAGGCGAGGATACTGTCGGCCCTTTCCCTCTGCCAATGTGACCGTGATGTTGAAATGTTTCACCGTTCTGCTGTTGGTCGGCCTGTCCCTGGCGGCCTGTGACCGTGTCGATCCTAACTCACCACTGGGTCAGCGCAAGGCGATCTTCAAGCAAATGCTCAAGACCAGCGAGGATATGGGCGGCATGCTGCGGGGACGATTACCGTTCGACGGCGCCCGGTTCGCCGAGGGTGCGGTGAAGCTCGATGGCCTGTCCCGCGAGCCGTGGCAGCATTTTCCGCAGGTCAAGGATGAGGGTGACAGCAGCGCGCGGCCTGAGGTGTGGGAGCGTCAGGCGCGTTTCCAGGATTTGGCTCGGCAATTGGAAGGGGTGACGGGCGAGCTCGTCAGCGTGACCCGTGACCAGCCGCTGGAGGCGGCAAGCTTGAAGGCGCCAATGGACAAGGTCGAGGCCGCGTGCAAGGCCTGCCACACGGAATTTCGCAATCATTGATTGCCCGCATGGCCGGGCTTGAGGCTGCTTCCCGCAATGCCTGTGGGAAACTGCGAAGGGTCGCGCAACGGCCCTGATATGCAGGGGCACAACTACCGTGCAATGCCCCTTTCAGCGGTAGCCCAGGGAGCCGATGTCACTTGTTCAGCTCCAGCTCGGCCTGCTTGAGTTCAGCCTGGGACTCTGCAAGCTTGCGCTCGCGCTTGGCGATCTTGTCCTTGTCGCCCTTGGCATGAGCCTCGGCGAGGTCTGCCTTGCGTTCGGCCACTTCCGCCTTGGCCTCGGCGACCTTGGCTTCACGCTCGTGTTTCAGGCCGGCATCGGTGCAGTGGGCGGCGTTTTCCTTCAAGGCTTTTTCCAGGCCACGGATCTGACCCCAATTGTTGTGCTTGCGGGCGTATTCGAGCTGGTTCTCGATGGCGCTGCGTTTGGCCGCGCAACCGGTCAGGCCTGGGGCGGGCTGCGCTGCCTGCGCAGTGCCAGCGGCCAGGCCGAGGATGGCCAGAATTGTCAGGGCGGAACGGGCTTTCATGAACACTTCCTTCAATAGCAACAAAATTTGTAGGGGATAGTGCCTACAACCGTTTGCCGAGTGAACCCTGGAAACGGGTGCTACATCGCTTTCAGAAAAACCCTACTCCGGCGTGACTGACTCAGCGCTCCAGTCCATCGACGGCTTCTTGCAGCTCTTTCTTGGCCTCGGCGAGCTTTTCCTTGCGCGTGTTGATCTTCTCCGGGTCGCCTTTCTTCATGGCCTTGTCCAGGTCCTTGGTGCGCTGGTTCACTTCGTGGCGGGCCTCGAGAACCTTCTGCTCACGCTCCTTGCGCAGGCTGGAATCGGTGCAGTGTTCGGTGACTTCGGCCAGGGCCTTTTCCAGGCCGGCCTGCTGCTCGCTGTTGCCTTGGCTGCGCGCTTGTTCGAGCTGTTCGCTGATAGCCTGGCGCTTGGCCGCGCAGCCGGTCAGCCCAGGCTGCTCTTCGGCGGCCAGCAGAGGGCTGGCGGCGATGCTGAGCAAGGCGGACAGTGCAAGGGACGAAAGCAATTTCATCGGGGACTCCATTCGAAGGCAGGACAGCGGAAAACGAAATGCTGCCCTGATCTGACGAAATTAGAAACCCTGGATTGCGTGTGCGCGCAATTGCATGGCCAGCAGGGCCAGCGTTTCATCCGTGAAGAACGCCTCCAGTTGCGCGGCGCGTCCAGGGCCGATACCGGGCTCGGCCAGCCATTGTTCACGGCGCTTGGCCGCGAGGGTCTGCCAATCCGGTCCCAGTGGGAGGTTGCGCGGAGCCGGGACACCGAGGGCCCGCAACCAGCGCTCGAACGGTTGCTGGCGAGCATTGGCAAAGGCTTGCAGCAACTGCTCTGCACGCGCCGTGCCGATGCCCGATATGCGCTGCAGGTCGTCGCGGTCCAAGGCCAGCCAGTCATGCAGGCTGCTCACGGCCCCGCTTTCCACCAGGCGCGCCCAGGTGGCGGAGCCAAGGTTGGGCATCTGCAAACCCTGGCGGCCGCTCAACCAGGCCAGGCGGGCGAGGAACTGCTCCTTGCAGGTGTCGTCGGGCCGCCAGCAACTGAGTGGATGGTGCTGTGTGGCGTCCGGCGGCGTCACGGGCTCCCGGTGCGTCGAGCGGTGCACCACGCTTTCCAGTCGCGGCACGGTCAGCCCGGCCAGGGTGATCGCCACTTGGTCACCAGGGCGTATGTCCAGCCGCTGCCAGCGGGCCAGCGAACCGAGGCTGACCAGGCTGATGCGGCGGTCATCCAATACGACCGGGTGCAGGTGCAGCATGGGCGTGATGCGACCGGTCCGTCCTACCCGAAAGCGCACCTCGCGCACCTCGGCCAGGGCTTGTTGGAATGGGTACTTCCAGGCCGCTATCCAGGAGGGCGGCTTGGCCCGCCAGCGTTTGGCCGGCGGCCGACTGTCCTGGCGCAGAATCACGCCATCAGTCGCGAAAGGCAGGGGTGAACGGTACCAATGCTGGCGCCAGTGTGAGGCTTGGTCGAAGGTCTCGATGGCGACGCTGTAGCGCTGGCTATCGGCAAAGCCGAGCTGCGCCAGCCGTGACAGGCGGTCGGCCTGACGGGGCGGCCCATCGGGCCAATCCCAGACGAACAGACCGATGCCGCCACCTTGGGCATCATCCAGGCTCTTGCGCGCCAGGAGGCCTGCCACCGTACCGCGGGCGTTGGCGCTGCCGGCCAGAACTTGCGTGTGATTGTCCCGACGCCAGTAGAGTTCGCCCTGCAGCACGAGGTCGATCGGCTCCGGCAGTTGCCGAGTGATGCCGCTCAGGTGGGGAATATGGCGACTCCAGTCATGTCCCAGAAGGCCATCGCCGCGGCTGAGCAACTGCACCAAGCGCCCTTCGCGGTACACCAGCGACGCTGCGACGCCATCCACCTTCGGTTGTATCCAGACATCGCGCTTGCCTTGCAGCCAAGCTACCACTGCCTGTTCATCGGCCAGTTTGATCACGCCGGTATGAGGTATTGGGTGAGGTAGGGCGCCGCGGGCGCTGGCCAGCGGATCATCGCTGCCTGGCAGGTCGAAGCAGATTTGCAACGCGTGCAGGCGCTGCCGGCTCTGGTCGTAAAGTTCGTCCGCCACGGGTGAATGGCCTTGGCGGTGGTACTGGTCGTCCCAGGTGGCCAGGGTTTCGCGCAGTCGGGTGATTTCCTCGTGGGCACGGGCCGAGGGCCAGGATGGACAGACGTCGGCTTGACTGACGATCGGCAGAAGTATGAGCAATGCAGCGATGAGCATTGGGGGCATGGCCAGCATCCTTGCTTGGCGGGAGGGAATGCTCAGCCTAGGCAATCGCAGGCCAGGGCGGCGGGCGGAGTTGTCAGTCGATATGTCACGAAAAAGCCCCTACCGATCACTCGGCAGGGGCTTTTTCTTGCAACCTGTGGCGTGCGGCCTGCAATCAGCCGCTTACCCTTACAGGCCGGCTGCGGCGCGCAGGGCGTCGACGCGGTCGGTGCGTTCCCAGGTGAAGGTGGTGAAGGTGTCGTTGCCGACAGTCTTCTGCTGAGGGATTCGGCCGAAGTGACCGTAGGCAGCGGTTTCCTGGTACATCGGGTGCAGCAGGTCGAGCATGGTGGTGATGGCGTACGGGCGCAGGTCGAAGCACTCGCGGACCAATTGTACGATCTTGTCGTCGGCGATCTTGCCGGTGCCGAAGGTGTTGATCGAAATGGAGGTCGGCTGGGCCACGCCGATGGCGTAGGACACCTGGATCTCGCAACGGTCGGCCAGGCCTGCGGCAACGATGTTCTTGGCCACGTAGCGGCCGGCGTAGGCTGCCGAGCGGTCGACTTTGGACGGGTCCTTGCCGGAGAACGCGCCGCCACCGTGACGAGCCATGCCGCCGTAGGAGTCGACGATGATCTTGCGACCGGTCAGGCCGCAGTCGCCCACTGGGCCACCAATAATGAAGTTGCCGGTCGGGTTGATGTGGAACTGGGTGTCCTTGTGCAGCAGCTCGGCAGGCAGGGTGTGCTTGACGATCAGCTCCATGACGGCTTCACGCAGATCTTTGTAGGAGACTTCCGGGTTGTGCTGGGTCGACAGGACCACGGCATCGATACCCACGACCTTGCCGTTTTCGTAACGGCAGGTGACCTGAGACTTGGCGTCCGGACGCAGCCACGGCAGCAGGCCGGACTTGCGCGCTTCGGCCTGGCGCTCGACCAGGCGATGGGAGAAGCAGATCGGGGCAGGCATCAGGACGTCGGTTTCGTTGCTGGCGTAGCCGAACATCAGGCCCTGGTCGCCCGCACCCTGGTCTTCCGGCTTGGAGCGGTCGACGCCCTGGGCGATGTCCACCGACTGTTTGCCGATGATGTTCATCACGGCGCAGGTCGCGCCGTCGAAGCCGACGTCGGAGCTGTTGTAGCCGATGTCGATAATGACTTTGCGCACCAACTCCTCCAGGTCGACCCAGGCTGAAGTGGTCACCTCACCGGCAATGATGGCGACACCGGTCTTGACCAGGGTTTCGCAAGCAACGCGGGCGTATTTGTCCTGGGCGATGATTGCATCAAGGACCGCGTCCGAAATCTGGTCGGCGATCTTGTCCGGATGCCCTTCGGACACGGACTCGGAAGTGAAAAGGGAGTATTCGCTCATCTCGACGGGTTCCTAAAAATTTACCGATGGTGAGTGTCGCCAGTCGTCCGCTGGAAATGGCGGACCTGAATCTGGAAACCGTTACGCAAGCCCACATAGAGGCTGTCCCCGGGTACTAGCCCCGCTACCCGGGCCCAACGGGCCAGGTCTTCCTGCTCGAAGCCCAACCAGAGATCGCCGCAGGCTTCCCGCGCCCAGCTCTGATCATGGCTGCACAGCTCGGTGACCAGCAGGCTGCCGCCCGCTTTCACCCGTTTGGCCAGCAGGCGCAGGGCCAGGGCCGGGTCGCTGAAATGGTGCAATACCATGTTCAGCACTACGCAGTCGGCTTCCACATCCGTTGCACCCAGTGCATCGGCCAACTGCAGGTTTACATTATCCAGCCCTTCGCGCTCGCAGACCTGGCGGGCCAATTCGAGCATGGTCGAGCTGTTGTCCAAGGCCGTGACCTGATTGAAGCGCCGTGCCAGGTCCGGCAGGAAGCCGCCATCGCCTGGACCGACTTCCAGCGCGCTGGCCTCGGGGCCGAAACTCAGGTTGTCGAGCAGAGCCAGCAGGCTGTCGCGGTACTGCGGCAGGCCGGCGATCAGGTCTTGCTGGGCGCGAAACTTTTCTTCCACGCGCAGGAAAAAGTCCTGGCTGGTGGCGGCGCGGCGTTGTTGTACCTGGGCGATACGGGCCTGCACGTCCTGCGTCAGGGCCAGGCCGTCCACCTCTTCGAGCAGGGCTGCGTGCAGGCGGCCGCCCAAGCGCAGGCTGTCGGGCAAGGCGCGGCGGTAAAAGATCGCATTGCCCTCGCGGCGCGTGGCCACCAGTTCAGCCTGGGCCAGTACCTTGAGGTGATGGCTCATGCCCGATTGGCCGATGTCGAAAATCTGCGCGAGCTCCAGCACGCCAAACGAGTCGCTGGCCAGCGCGCGCAGCACGTTCAGGCGCAGCGGGTCACCGCCGGCCTTGCACAGGGCGGCCAGCTCGTCGCTGCGTTGAGGGGTGATGGGCGCGCTTTGGTTCATGAGGCGGCAGTCTAGACAGGGGATGCTGTCGTAGCAATAGCAATATCAAAAAGTTTTGATATTGGCGATGAGCTGCGGTCTGCAGGGGGCAAGCTGCAAGGTTGGAGCAGATCGGGCGCCGATCTGCCTCTGCTTGCAGTGTCGAGCTTGTCGCCTGTGGCTGGAAAAGTTTGCCCCCGGCCCCGCCTGTGGGCGAAAATGGCGGCCTTTTTCGTTTCACTACCTTTTCAATCCCCAGGAGACTCAGCGATGCCCAGCCGTCGTGAACGTGCCAACGCCATTCGTGCCCTCAGCATGGATGCCGTGCAAAAGGCCAACAGCGGCCACCCAGGTGCCCCCATGGGCATGGCGGATATCGCCGAAGTGCTTTGGCGCGATTACCTGAAGCACAACCCGAGCAATCCGAAATTCGCCGACCGCGACCGCTTCGTGCTGTCCAATGGCCACGGCTCGATGCTCATCTACTCGCTGCTGCACCTGACCGGCTACGACCTGTCGATCGACGACCTCAAGGCCTTCCGTCAACTGCACAGTCGCACGCCGGGTCACCCGGAGTACGGCTACACCGCAGGCGTCGAGACCACCACCGGCCCGCTGGGCCAGGGTATCGCCAACGCCGTGGGCTTCGCCCTGGCGGAAAAAGTCCTGGCGGCCCAATTCAACCGTGAAGGCCACAACATCGTCGACCACCACACCTACGTGTTCCTGGGCGACGGCTGCATGATGGAAGGTATCTCCCACGAAGTCGCGTCCCTGGCCGGCACCTTGGGCCTGAACAAGCTGATCGCCTTCTACGACGACAACGGCATCTCCATCGACGGCGAAGTGCACGGCTGGTTCACCGACAACACCCCGGCGCGCTTCGAGGCGTACAACTGGCAGGTGATCCGCAACGTCGATGGCCATGACGCCGACGAGATCAAGACCGCCATCGAGACCGCCCGCAAGAGCGATCGCCCGACCCTGATCTGCTGCAAGACCATCATCGGCTTCGGCTCGCCTAACAAGCAGGGCAAGGAAGACTGCCACGGCGCGCCGTTGGGCAACGATGAAATCGCCCTGGCCCGCAAGGAACTGAACTGGAACCACGGTCCGTTCGAGATTCCGGCCGACATCTATGCAGAATGGGACGCCAAAGCCGCCGGCGCCAAGCTCGAAGCCGACTGGAACCAGCGCTTCGACGCCTATGCCAAGGCCTACCCTGAGCTGGCTGCCGAATTCAAGCGCCGTGAACGCGGCGAGCTGCCGGCCGACTTCGCCGAGAAGGCCCAGGCCTATATCAACGAAGTCGCCGCCAAGGGTGAAACCATCGCCAGCCGCAAGGCCAGCCAGAACGCCCTGAATGCCTTTGGCCCGCTGCTGCCTGAGTTCCTTGGCGGCTCGGCTGACCTGGCCGGCTCCAACCTGACCCTGTGGAAAGGCTGCAAAGGCGTCAGCGCCGATGACGCCAGCGGCAACTACGTGTTCTACGGTGTGCGCGAGTTCGGCATGACCGCCATCATGAACGGCGTCGCCCTGCACGGCGGCCTGGTGCCTTACGGCGCGACCTTCCTGATGTTCATGGAGTACGCCCGCAACGCGGTGCGCATGTCCGCCCTGATGAAGCAGCGCGTCATCCATGTCTATACCCACGACTCCATCGGCTTGGGCGAAGACGGCCCGACCCACCAGCCGATCGAGCAGCTGACCAGCCTGCGCAGCACGCCGAACCTGGACACTTGGCGTCCAGCCGACGCGGTGGAATCCGCCGTGTCCTGGAAGCAGGCCCTGGAGCGCAAGGACGGCCCATCGGCGTTGATCTTCTCCCGTCAGAACCTGCAGCACCAGGAGCGCGATGCCCAGCAGATCGCCAACATCAGCCGCGGCGGCTACATCCTCAAGGATTGCGCCGGCGAGCCTGAGCTGCTGCTGATCGCCACCGGTTCCGAAGTGGGGCTGGCGGTCCAGGCGCATGCCAAGCTGACCGAGCAGGGCCGCAAGGTGCGTGTGGTTTCCATGCCGTGCACCAGCGTGTTCGACGCCCAGGACGCCGCCTACAAGCAGTCCGTTCTGCCGCTGGAAGTCGGTGCGCGTATCGCCATCGAGGCTGCCCACGCGGACTTCTGGTACAAGTACGTGGGCCTGGAAGGCCGCGTCATCGGTATGACCACCTACGGTGAGTCGGCGCCGGCCTCCGCACTGTTCGAGGAATTCGGCTTCACCCTGGAGAACATTCTGGGTACCGCTGAAGAGCTGCTGGAAGACTGATGTAAGGATCTGCGGGCGGTGTCGCCCCGATTCGCGGGCAAGCCCGCTCCCACGGTGGTCGTGTATCCCTGTGGGAGCGGGCTTGCCTGCGAATGCCACACCGCAATCCCGCAGGCTGCTGACAATAGATCTGTTCCGTGAGTATCGAATGCCCCATCCGCGTCCCTACAAAGTTGCACTCAACGGTTACGGCCGTATCGGTCGTTGTGTCTTGCGCGCACTGTTCGAGCGAGGAGCGGACGCCGGCTTCGAGATCGTCGCGCTGAACGACCTGGCCGATCAGGCCAGCCTCGAATACTTGACCCGTTTCGACTCCACCCACGGGCGATTCCCTGGCGAGGTGAGGGTTGACGGCGACTGCCTGCACATCAATGGCGACTGTGTGAAGGTCCTGCGCAGCGCCACCCCGGAGGGCATCGACTGGGCGGCGCTGGGCGTCGATCTGGTGCTGGAGTGCTCCGGGGCCTACAACACTCGTGCCGATGCCCAGCGCTTTCTCGATGCCGGCGCGCCGCGGGTGCTGTTCTCCCAGCCGATGTCCAGTGAAGCGGATGTCGACGCCACGGTCGTCTATGGCATTAACCAGGACTGCCTGAGCGGTGAGGAGCGCCTGGTGTCCAACGCCTCCTGTACCACCAACTGCGGTGTGCCGCTGTTGCGCGTGCTGGACCAGGCGTTTGGCATCGAGTATGTGTCGATCACCACCATTCACTCGGCGATGAACGACCAGCCGGTGATCGATGCCTATCACCATGAGGACCTGCGCCGCACCCGTTCGGCATTCCAGTCGGTGATCCCGGTGTCCACTGGTCTGGCGCGCGGCATCGAGCGCCTGCTTCCGGAACTTGCCGGTCGAATCCAGGCCAAAGCCGTACGCGTGCCGACCGTCAACGTCTCGTGCCTGGACATCACCCTGCAGACCGCCCGTGATACCAGCGCGGCAGAGGTCAACCGGGTGTTGCGCGAGGCTGCGCTGAACGGCCCGCTGAAAGGGCTGCTGGCCTATACCGAGCTGCCCCACGCCAGTTGTGATTTCAACCATGACCCGCATTCGGCCATCGTCGATGCCAGCCAGACCCGTGTTTCCGGCCCCCGCCTGGTGAACCTGCTGGCCTGGTTCGACAACGAATGGGGGTTCGCCAACCGTATGCTCGACGTTGCCGGTCATTTCCTGCACGTCGTCCACCAAACCCGCACCAAACAGCCCTGAAGGACTGCATTCATGACCGTGTTGAAGATGACCGACCTCGACCTGCAAGGTAAGCGCGTACTGATCCGCGAAGACCTCAACGTCCCTGTGAAAGACGGTGTGGTAGCCAGCGATGCGCGTATCCTGGCCGCGCTGCCGACCATCAAGCTGGCCCTTGAGAAGGGCGCTGCCGTCATGGTCTGCTCGCACCTGGGTCGCCCCACCGAAGGCGAGTTCTCCGCCGAGAACAGCCTCAAGCCGGTGGCTGATTACCTGAGCAAGGCCCTGGGCCGCGACGTGCCGCTGGTCGCTGACTACTTGGACGGTGTCGAGGTCAAGGCCGGTGATCTGGTGCTGTTCGAGAACGTGCGCTTCAACAAGGGCGAGAAGAAGAACGCCGACGAGCTGGCGCAAAAGTACGCCGCCCTGTGCGACGTATTCGTCATGGACGCCTTCGGTACCGCCCACCGTGCCGAGGGTTCGACCCACGGTGTTGCCAAGTTCGCCAAAGTGGCTGCTGCAGGCCCGCTGCTGGCGGCCGAACTCGATGCCCTGGGCAAGGCCCTGAAAGCCCCGGCCAAACCGATGGCCGCCATCGTCGCTGGCTCCAAGGTCTCCACCAAGCTGGATGTGCTCAACAGCCTGAGCACGGTCTGCGATCAACTGATCGTCGGTGGCGGCATCGCCAACACCTTCCTCGCCGCGGCGGGCCACAAGGTCGGCAAGTCGCTGTACGAACCTGACCTGGTCGACACCGCCAAGGCGATCGCCGCCAAGGTCAGCGTGCCGCTGCCGGTGGACGTAGTGGTTGCCAAGGAGTTCGCCGAGAGCGCCGAAGCCACCGTCAAGTCCATCGCCGATGTGGCCGATGACGACATGATCCTGGATATCGGCCCGAAGACTGCCGAACAGTTTGCCGAGCTGCTCAAGTCGTCCAAGACCATTCTGTGGAACGGCCCGGTCGGCGTGTTCGAGTTCGACCAGTTCGGCAACGGCACCAAAGTGCTGGCCAAGGCCATCGCCGACAGCGCCGCCTTCTCCATCGCCGGTGGCGGTGACACCCTGGCGGCCATCGACAAATATGGCGTAGGCGCTGATATCTCCTACATTTCTACCGGTGGCGGCGCGTTCCTCGAATTCGTCGAAGGCAAGGTCCTGCCCGCCGTGGCTATCCTGGAAGAGCGGGCCAAGGCCTGAGTATGGCGGCGCCTGGCAAAGGGAGCGACCTGATGGTCAAGCAATTGCCTGTGATGATCCTGGCCCTGTTGCTGGGCGCCTGCTCCAGCAAGTCTGCCGATACCGAGCCGTCGCAGCCGCCCAAGGGCGGCTGCTATCAGTCTCAGTGGCAGGCGGAGACCGCGCCGGTTATCAACAAGCGCATGGGCCCGGAGGGCCTGGAAAAGTACGACGACGAACACCAGCGCCAGGCGCCGGGCTGCCCTTGATCGGGCGCCAGGCAACCAAGGTTGGGTTTTGTGGTCTTGGATTAGGGGCCGCGTAGCGGATCCACGACGAGGTTTTTGGATGAAAGCGCTTCTGGCCGCATTGGCCCTGGCGACCCTGGCAGGATGCTCGCTGCTGCAACCGGCCCCATCCGCTCCGGCGGACAACTGGACCCGCTGGGTCTGCGACAGCCAGGCCGAAGTGCTCTGGCGATTCGCCGATGCGAGCCAGGATGCGGTCGACGTACGCCTAGGCGGCGGCGACCAGGTCTACCGGCTCAAGTCCGAGCCGGGCGCCTCGGGCGCGCTGTACAGCGACGGGGTACTTGCCTTCCACACCAAGGGCGATGAAGGCCTGGTGTACTGGGTGGCGACCAACGATCTGATTGGGCGGGGCTGCAAGGCACCGTGACTGGCCGGGCCGCGACGGTGGCCCACACTACTTGAACAGCAACCGCCCCTGCGGCAGGCTTGCACGAAACAACGACGCTTGTCGGGAGAGAGATACACAATGGCACTCATTAGCATGCGCCAGATGCTGGACCACGCCGCCGAGTTCGGCTACGGCGTTCCGGCTTTCAACGTCAACAACCTCGAGCAGATGCGCGCCATCATGGAAGCCGCGGATGCCACCGACTCCCCGGTCATCGTCCAGGCCTCGGCCGGCGCCCGCAAGTACGCTGGTGCCCCGTTCCTGCGTCACCTGATCCTGGCGGCGATCGAAGAGTTCCCGCACATCCCGGTGTGCATGCACCAAGACCACGGCACCAGCCCTGACGTCTGCCAGCGTTCCATCCAGCTGGGCTTCAGCTCGGTGATGATGGACGGCTCGCTCAAGGAAGACGGCAAGACCCCGTCCGACTACGAGTACAACGTTCGCGTCACTCAGCAGACCGTGGCATTCGCCCACGCCTGCGGCGTGTCCGTCGAAGGCGAACTGGGTTGCCTGGGCAGCCTGGAAACCGGCCAGGCCGGTGAAGAAGATGGCATCGGCGCCGAAGGCACCCTGGATCACAGCCAGATGCTGACCGACCCGGAAGAAGCCGCCGACTTCGTCAAGAAGACCCAGGTCGACGCCCTGGCCATCGCCATCGGCACCAGCCACGGCGCCTACAAGTTCACCAAGCCGCCAACCGGCGACATCCTGGCCATCGACCGGATCAAGGAAATCCACAAGCGCATTCCCAACACCCACCTGGTCATGCACGGTTCTTCCTCGGTGCCGCAGGAGTGGCTGAAGGTCATCAACGAATACGGCGGTGACATCAAGGAAACCTACGGCGTGCCGGTCGAAGAAATCGTCGAAGGCATCAAGTACGGCGTGCGCAAGGTCAACATCGACACCGACCTGCGCCTGGCCTCTACCGGTGCCATCCGTCGCTACATGGCCCAGCACCCGAGCGAGTTCGACCCACGCAAGTTCTTCGCCGAGACCGTGAAGGCCATGCGTGATGTCTGCATCGCCCGTTACGAAGCCTTCGGTACCGCCGGCAACGCCTCCAAGATCAAGCCGATCTCCCTGGAAGGCATGTTCCAGCGTTACGCCAAAGGTGAGCTGGCCGCCAAGGTCAACTGATCCTGCCATGAACAAGGGCCGTTTCGCGCCGGCGAAACGGCCCTTGTTCATATTGGATGCGGATCGGATACACTCGCGGTTCTTCTCGCTGAACGCCGTGCAATGACCGCATTACGCTACCTGCAAGCCTACCCGCCTCACCTGCAAGAGCAGGTCCGCCAGATGATCGCCTCCGATCGCCTGGGCGATTACCTGCGCCAGCGCTACCCGGATCGACACGACGTACAGAGCGACAAAGCGCTGTACAGCTATGCCCAGGACTTGAAACAGCAATACCTGCGCAGTGCGCCGAATCTGGACAAGGTGCTGTTCGACAACCGCCTGGATCTGACCCATCGCGCCCTGGGCCTGAACACTGCGGTCTCCCGCGTACAGGGCGGCAAGCTCAAGGCCAAGAAGGAAATCCGCATCGCCTCGCTGTTCAAGGACGCGGCGCCCCAGTTTCTACGCATGATCGTGGTGCACGAGTTGGCGCACCTGCGCGAGCGGGACCACAACAAGGCGTTCTACCAGCTCTGTCAGCACATGGAGCCGGACTATCATCAATTGGAATTCGACCTGCGCGTCTACCTGACCTACCAGGAGCTGCCGGGCACCACCTGAGGATCGAGCAGCATGGATGTGAGCAAGACCAAGAGCAGTTTCTACCGGCGTCTCTATGTGGCCTGGTTGATCGACAGCCAGACCGCAACCAGTGTTCCGGCGCTGATGGAGGCTACCGGCATGCCTCGTCGCACTGCACAGGACACCATCGCCGCACTGGCCGACCTGGATATCGTTTGTGAATTCGAGCAGCAGGCCGGGGCGCGCAATCACGCCGGGCACTACCGCATCCATGATTGGGGTGCCATCGACAAGCAGTGGATCATCCAGCACCTGCGCCAGATCAGGGACGTGCTGGGTTATCCATGACCTGAGCGCCCCAGCCGCTCGATGCCCTCTCGCCTCAAGCCTTGCGCATACCGATATGCGCAATGCCATCCTCCAGGTACTGCTCTCCAGCCACCTCGAATCCATGCCGCGCATAGTAGGCCTGCAGATGTGCCTGGGCCGACAGGTAGATCGGTATCCCAGGCCAGCAGTGCTCGGCGCACTCCAGCCCCTTGAGCAACAGCTGATGGCCCAAGCCGCCACCGCGCGCGGCGGGGGCGGTTACCACCCGGCCAATGACCACGTCGCCGCCTTGGGATTGGGGGTCGAGCAGGCGCAGGTAGGCCACCAAGCGGTCTTGTTCCCAACCCATCAAGTGCAGCGTATCTGCGCAAAGGTCCTGGCCGTCGACCTCTTGGTAGGGGCATTGCTGCTCCACCACGAAGACTTCAGTGCGCAACTGCAGGATGGCATAGAGTTGCTCCTTGCCAAGGTCGGTATGGTGCTTGCAGATCCACTCGATGGACATGGGTATGAACTCTTTGAAGGGGCGGTCGATCATCGCAAATCCCGGCGCTGGCGACGAGTCAGACATTGCCCAAAAACGGCTTCAACCGCATTCGGCCAAAATAGAGGCTATTTGATATCATTTGTCGGCTGCCGTCCGAGAGGGCTTTGTGTAATCTGCCCATCCTGTAGTAGTGCGGATCGCCACCACCAGAGTGGATCACCCACCTGCTAAAGGACTCGAGCATGCGGCCATTGCTTTGCGCGCTTGGTTTACTGTTGATCGTGCTGTTCACCCCCGCCGTGGCGGCCGAGAAGTTGCGTCTTGTGGCTGACAGTTGGCCTCCGTTCACAGACAGCGACTTGCCCGGCGGCGGCCTGGCCACCAACATCGTCACCGCGGCACTGACCCGTGCTGGCTACACCAGCAATGTCGAGCAGGTGCCCTGGGCCAGGGCCTTGATGGGTATCGGCGAAGGCCGCTACGACATCTTGGTCAACACCTGGTACAACGACTCGCGCACGCGTCTGGGCGCGTTTTCCAAACCCTACCTGGTCAACCGCATCCGCCTGCTCAGGCCGCAAGATACGCCTTTGAGCTACCGTCAGCTGGCCGACCTCTACGACTATTCCATTGCCGTGGTACGCGATTACGCCTATTCCCCGGAATTCGACGCCGACGCCCGTTTGCACAAGGTGGCGGTGCGCAACTTCTCGTCGGCGGTGCGCATGCTGGCGGCGGGACGGGTCGACTTGACAGTGGAGGATGAATTCGTCGCGCGCTACAGCCTGCAACGCGAGACGAAGGCGGTGCGTGAGGCCGTGACCTTCGTAGAGCCCGCGTTGGGCGAAAACAACCTGCACATTCTCGTCAGCCTCAAGCATCCCGATCATGAGCAGATCATCGAGCGCTTCGACCGCGCCATCGCCGCGATGAAGGCCGATGGCAGCTATGCCCGTCTGTTGCGCCAACACGGGTTCTGAACCGCCTGAGGGGCCGCTGGCCTTAAGAGCGGGTTGGCCTGGGAGCGTCAGCCCGGTGGGCTTTCCTTGATCAGGTGTGCCGCCAGGGTACGCAGCGGCCCGAGTTGGCGGCAGATCAGCGCCAGTTGGGTTTGCACCAGACGCTGATGTTCGTCCAACTCTTCGGGCATCTGTTCCAAGGCGCCGGCCAGGGCTTCCTCGGCATCGCTGTGGATGGCCACGGGCAGGCGGGCGGCCAGTCCATTGGCGATCTCATCGAGGCTGTTTGCCAGGCTCTGGCCGGCGCCATCGATCAACTGCTCGTGAACCTCCGGCGGCAGCGCCGTGTCGCGGTGTGCACCGAGCCCGGAGAGGTAGCTGAGCAGGGTGTGTGAGAGCACCAGGAAGCGGAAGCCCACATCGGCTTCCTTACGGAAGTGCCCAGGCTCCATGAGCATATTGGCCAGTGTGGTCGACAGTGCCGCATCGGCGTTGTGGGCGTTGCGCCGGGCCAGGCGATAGGCCAAGTCGTCGCGCTTGCCATGGGCATATTGCTGCATGATCTGGCGTAGGTAGGCACTGGCGCAGGTCAGCGTATTGGCCAGCACTTTGTTCAGGCGCCGCCCCTGCCAGTCCGGTAGGAACAGGAACACCGCCAGGATGGCAATCAGGCTGCCCACGAGGGTATCGAACAGGCGTGGCAGGAACAGGCCGTAGCCATCGCCGATCTGGTTGAAGCAGAACAGCACCATCAGGGTGATTGCCGCCGTGGCCAGGGTGTAGCGGGTGGTTCGGTTGACGAAGAACACCACCCCGGCGACCACCGCGAACATCGACTGGATGACCGGGCTGGGGAACAGGTCGAACAGCGCCCAGCCCACCGTGAGGCCGACGGCCGTACCCAGCACGCGCTGCACCAGCTTGCGACGGGTCGCACCATAGTTGGGCTGGCAGACGAACAGGGTGGTCAGGATGATCCAGTAGCCTTGGGTCGGGTGGATCAGGTGCACCATGCCGTAGCCCACCGACAGCGCCAGGGACAGGCGCAGGGCATGGCGGAACAACAGCGAAGTGGGCGTCAGCTGCGTGCGCAGGCGGCTCCAGACATCCTTGAGATTGCGTGGCGAGCGGTCGAGCAGGCTGCTGTCGCTGGCATCGGCCAGGCTGTCGGGGTTGCTGGCGGCGCCCAGCAGGCGGTCCAGGGTTGCCAGGTTACCGGCCAGCGCCCGCAATGAGCGCAGCAGGCCGCGCCAGGCTGGATTGCTTTGCTGGCGCAGGTGTTCCAGGGAGGCGTTGAGGTCTTCCAGCGCTTCGGCGAACCCGCCGCCGTAGACGAACGGCTGGCGCAGGCGGATCGAGTGGGACAGTTGCTGGCAGGCCGAGCCTTGCTGGCGCAGCAGGCGCTGGCAGCGGAACATCACATCGCTGTGGAAGAACGCTTCGGCCAGTGCGTTGTAGGGATAGTGCGAGGCACTGACCCGCTCATGGATGTCCTGAGCCAGAAAGTACAGCTTCAAATAACGGCTGACCTTGGCGTTCGGCTGGCTGTTGCCAACCCGGTGCAGGATGATTTCCTTGGCTGCGTTCAGCGCCGCCACTACTTTGCCATTTTGCTGGGCCAGTTCCAGGCGGCGGGCTTCCAGGTCCAGGTTGCGAATCGGCTCGAACAGGTTGGCCTTGAGCTTGAGGTAGCGGCCAAGCTCCATGAACAACTTCGCCAGGCTCTGCTGCACCGGCTGGTTGGAGAACAGCGCCTGCCACAGGACCGAGAGCAGGCCATACCACGCCGCACCGGCCACCAGCAGCAACGGTTCGTGCCAGAAATCGCTGACCTGCCCGCCGCGCTGGTCCACGCCGATCATGGTGTACACCGAGAGGATCAATGTCGCCGAGGCGATGGCGCCGTAGCGCTCGCCCAGCGCGCCGAGCATGGTCAGGGCGAAGGCTGCCAGGGCCAGTGCGCCAGCGAAGATCCAGGGGTAGGGGAACAGCAGCTCCACCGACAAGGCGGCGATAGCGAAACACACCAAGGTAACGGCCAGGGCGCTCAGGCGGCCTTGCCAGCCGTCGTCGGTCTCGGCCAGGGCGCTGGCGATGATGCCGAGGAACAGCGGGATCAACAGCGCCATTTCGTCCTGGTACCAGCAAAGCGCCAGGCTGCCGGTGAGTGCGATCGTTACCCTGATGCTGTAGCTGAACTTGTCTTGGCCCCACAAACGACGCAATGAATGGCGGAACGAGCTCGATGACATGATGGCCCTGGGCAGTGATCGAATGAATACCTTGGCGCCATTCATAGTGGGGCTGCGCAGCAGCCCCAGAAATCGGCACCTCAGCACAGACCAGCAAGAAGCGTTCCGTGCTGCTGAAAGGATTCTACTCTACACGAACTGCGCTGCAGCGTTGGCCGAGGCCCATGCCCACTGGAAATTGAACCCGCCCAGGTGGCCCGTGACATCGAGCACTTCGCCGATGAAGTACAGCCCTGGACTCTTGAGGGATTCCATGGTCTTTGAAGACACCTCGCGGGTATCGACGCCACCGAGGGTCACCTCCGCGGTGCGATAACCTTCGGTACCGGCCGGCACCAGTTGCCAGGCCGACAGCTTGTCCGCCACCTGGGCCAGCTCGGCCGGGGTGTACTGCTTCATTGGCTTGGACACGAACCACTGCTCGGCCAGCAGGTTGGCCAGCTTGCGGGTGAAAACCTCGCCCAGCAGCGTCTTCAGCTCGCTGTTGGGGCGTTCGGCCTGCTGCTGTTGCAGCCAACTGAGGGCGTCGCGATCGGGCAACAGGTTGATCTCCACGGTATCGCCCGCCTCCCAGAACGAGGAAATCTGCAGGATCGCCGGGCCGCTCAAGCCGCGGTGGGTGAACAACAGGTTTTCCCGGAAGCTGGTGCCATTGCAACTGGCGATGCAATCCAGCGCGGTGCCGGAGAGCTCGGTGCACAGGGCCTTGAGTTGAGGCTCGGTGATGGTGAAGGGCACTAGACCCGCGCGGGTCGGCAGCAGGGTATGGCCGAACTGGCGGGCGACCTGGTAGCCAAAGCCGGTAGCGCCCAGGGTCGGGATCGACAGGCCGCCGGTGGCGATCACCAGGGACTGGCAGGCGAACGGGCCGGCGGAGGTTTGCAGACAATAGCCTTCAGCGGTCTTCTCGATCTGCTCGATGCTGGTCTGCAGGCGTATCTGGGCGCCGGCCTCGTCGCATTCGGCGAGCAACATGTCGAGGATGTCGCTGGACTTGTTGTCGCAGAACAGCTGGCCAAGTTTCTTCTCGTGGTAAGGCACGCCGTGCTTGCACACCAGCTCGATGAAATCCCACTGGGTATAACGGGCCAGGGCCGACTTGCAGAAGTGCGTGTTCTGCGAGAGGAAGTTGGCTGGCTCGGTGTACATGTTGGTGAAGTTGCAGCGACCGCCTCCGGACATGAGGATCTTCTTGCCCGGCTTGTTGGCGTGGTCGAGCACCAGCACCCGGCGTCCGCGACGGGCGGTGAGCTGGGCGCACATCAGGCCGGCGGCGCCGGCGCCGATGATGATCACGTCGGTGGAATGCACGGTGTAAACCTTTTCTGAAATGACACACTGGCCCCAGTGGGAGCGGGTTTACCCGCGAAGGCGGCAGTAAGTCCACCATCGCATTCGCGGGTAAACCCACTCCCACAGGAGTCGTGCAAATCTTTAGATGATGCGGACTTTCAGGGACCGACCCTTGATCTTGCCGCTGTTCAGGCGCTGCATGGCTTGTTTGGCCACAGCGCGCTCCACCGCCACGAAGGCCTGGAAGTCGAAGATGGCGATTTTGCCTACCTGCTTGCCGGGGATGCCTGCGTCGCCAGTCAGCGCGCCGAGGATGTCGCCTGGGCGCAGCTTGTCCTTGCGGCCTGCGGCGATGCACAAGGTGGTCATCGCTGGCAGCAACGGCTCACCCCCCTTGTGCTTGAGGCTGTCGAGCTGCTCCCAGCGCAATGGGCGCTTCTGCAGGTCTTCGATGGCCTGGGCGCGGTGGCCCTCGGCAGGGGCGACCAGGCTGATGGCGATGCCTTTTTCACCCGCGCGGCCGGTGCGGCCGACGCGGTGTACGTGAATCTCGGGATCACGCGCCAGCTCGACGTTGATCACCATGTCCAGGCCGTCGATGTCCAGGCCACGGGCCGCCACGTCAGTGGCCACCAGCACCGAGCTGCTGCGGTTGGCGAACATCGTCAGCACCTGGTCGCGGTCGCGTTGTTCCAGGTCACCATGCAGAGCCTGGGCGACGATGCCCTTGGCGCTGAGGTGGGCCACCACGTCCTCGCACTGCTGCTTGGTGAAGCAGAACGCCACGCACGACTGCGGGCGGAAGTGGCCGAGTACGCGGGTGACGGCTTCCAGGCGTTGCTGGGAGTCGATCTCGATGAAGTGCTGTTCGATCTGGTTGTCGGCGTGCAGGCTTTCGACCTTGACCTGCTGTGGCTTGCGCATGAACTCGGCGGCCAACTGCTCGATACCGGCCGGGTAGGTGGCCGAGAACAGTAGCGTCTGGCGGCGCGAAGGGGTCTTGCCGATGATGCTGGCGATGGCGTCGAAGAAGCCCATGTCGAGCATGCGGTCGGCTTCATCCAGCACCAGCGTGTTGAGCCCGTCGAGCACCAGGGTGCCCTTGTCCAGGTGCTGCTGGATGCGCCCTGGGGTGCCGACGATGATGTGTGCGCCATGCTCCAGCGAGGCGATCTGCGGGCCCAGCGAAACGCCGCCGCATAGAGTGAGGATCTTGATGTTGTCCTCGGCGCGGGCCAGGCGACGCAGCTCCTTGGCCACCTGGTCGGCCAGCTCGCGGGTCGGGCACAGCACCAGGGCCTGGCAGCCGAAGTAGCGCGGGTTGATCGGGTTGAGCAGGCCGATGCCGAAGGCGGCGGTCTTGCCGCTGCCGGTCTTGGCCTGGGCGA
Organism: Pseudomonas sp. HMSC08G10; assembly: GCF_001808425.1. NCBI lineage: Bacteria > Pseudomonadati > Pseudomonadota > Gammaproteobacteria > Pseudomonadales > Pseudomonadaceae > Pseudomonas > Pseudomonas sp. HMSC08G10. The sequence goes on from NZ_KV793283.1 coordinate 84,749, forward strand.
TCAGGTCCTGGCCCTTGAGGATGACCGGCAGGCTCTGGGCCTGGATCGGCGTCATCGAGGCGTAGCCGAGGGCGTCCAGGTTGGCCAGCATGGCGGCGGACAACGGCAGAGTGGCAAAGGCGGTGGAGTCGGTGGTCACGAGGCGGGCCTGCGTTGCGAAGCGAAAAATGCCGCACAGTCTACCAGCCTCGTGGCCATTCGCCCTACGACTCCATGTGCGCTTCCTGACGACGGGCACGCCTTCCGTCTGTCGGCGACAACTGCAGGAAGATCGCTGCCGCCAGCATGGCCATCAGGCCGATGGTCAGGAAGGTCAACTGGAAGGCGCCCAGGGTGCTTTCCACCCCCTCTGCGCTGCCCGCGGCGGTAAAGCCGCCAAGCAAGGCGCCAGCACAGGCCACCCCCAGGCTCAGGGACAGCTGCGCGACCACCGACAACAGGCTGTTGCCGCTGCTGGCGCTGGCGTCGTCCAGGTCGATCAGGGTCACGGTGTTCATGGCGGTGAACTGCATGGAGTTCACGGCGCCGAGCAGGGCCAGTTGCGCGAGCAGCAGGGCATACGGCGTGTCCGCGTCCACCAGCCCCAGGCTGGCCAGCAGCAGGCCAAGCAACAGGGTATTGCCGGTGAGGATGATGCGATAGCCGAAGCGTTCGATCAGCGGCCGTGCGATGGACTTGGCGAGCATCGCCGCGGCGGCCAGAGGGATCATGCTCATGCCGGCCTCGGCGGGCGAATAGCCCAGCGCCACCTGCAGTAGCAACGGCACCAGAAACGGCAGGGCGCCGCTGCCCAGGCGGGCGAAGAGGTTGCCGAGGATGCCGATGGCGAAGGTGCGCACCCGGAACAGGCCCGGCGAGAACAGCGGCTGCGGATCGCGCCCGGCGCGCAGCCAATAGGCGGCCAGGCAGGCCATGCCGGCGAACAGCAGCAACATCACCCGCAAGTGCGGCAGGTGCAGTTCACCCAAGCCTTCCATGGCGATGGTGATCAGTACCATCGCGGCGCCGAACAGGACGAACCCCGGGCCGTCGAAGGTAGTGCGCTCGGCGCCGCGCAGATCAGGGATGAACTTCCATACCGCGTAGCAGCCCAGTGCACCGACGGGCAGGTTGAGCAAAAAGATCCAGTGCCAGGTGAGGATCTCCACCAGCCAGCCGCCCAGGGTCGGTCCCAGCAGCGGGCCAAGCAGGCCGGGGATGGTGATGAAGCTCATGATCCGCACCAGCTCCGAACGCGGATAGGCGCGCAGCACCACCAGTCGCCCGACCGGCAGCATCAACGCACCGCCCAGGCCCTGGATGACCCGGGCCAGGATGAGGAACGTGAGGCTGTTGGCCATGGCGCAGAGCAGCGAGCCCAGGCTGAAGAGCAGGATGGCGCTGAAGAAAATGCGCTTGGTGCCGAAGCGGTCGGCGATCCAGCCTGAAGCGGGAATCAGCAGGGCCACCGTGAGCATGTAGGCGATGATCACACCCTGCATGCGCAGCGGGTCTTCGGCCAGGGAGCGGGCCATGGCCGGCAGGGCGGTGTTGAGGATGGTGCCGTCCAGGGACTGCATGAAGAAGGCGATGGCCACCACCCAGGGGATCCAGCGGGCGGTGACGGGGTCCAGCGGGGCGCGTTCGGGCATGAATACCTCGGCTTTGCTGCTTGATCGTGCTGGCCCGCCTCCACAGGGTTATCGTCCTGTAGGAGCCCTGTGAAGCAGTCAGCACAGACCCATTACAGGGTGAGGGTCAGGGCTTTGACCAGCGCCCCCGGCAAATGACTCGACCCGGTGCTGCGCTGGCCGTAGGTACTGGTCGACAGGATCAGCTCCCGCTCACGCGTCAGGTCTTCCAACTGACTGCCCAGCAGGTTGTACAGGCTGTCATCGAAGCGCATGGTGCCGACCGGCCCCTGGATGCAACCGTCCTGCACCCAGAAGGTGGCGAAGCGGGTCAGGCCGGTCATGCGGGCGGCAGGCAGGTCCGAGTAGTTCAGGTACCAGAGGTTGCTGATATACAGGCCCGTGCCGAGTCGCTCGAGGATCTGCGCCGAAGGCAGTTGCCCCGGTGCCAGGCTCAGCGCACAGGGCGACTCGAAGCTGTCGGCGCCGTTGGCCTGCAGGTCGAACTCCGCAGCGCTGCGCGCGCTGACCAGACGCGCGTGTGCGCGGCCTTCGTGGATCAGGTGCACGTCCTGGCGCGGCGAGCCTTCGTCGGAGAAGGGCGGGCTGAGCGAGCCGCTGACCTGTTCATCGAAACTGACCTGCGGGCTGAGGCTGGCATCGCCGGCGTACAGGCGTTGCAGCGCGCTGTTGCCTGTGGCCAGAGCCTGGGCGGAAAAACCACCCCAGCAGAGCATGCCGGCAATCTCGTCCATCGCCGCCGGGGCCAAGTAAGCGCGGTAGCTGCCAGGCTTGAGGATGATTGCCGGGCGGCCAAGGAAATCCAGTTGCTCGCGGGCCTGGCGCAGGCGCGCCACCAGGGCCGCACTGTCCCAGACCTGACCTGCATAATTGGCCTTGACCGCCTGGCCATTGGCGTGGAACAGGCTCCAGTCGAAGTTGAAACTGTTGGCCTGATGCCAGCCAAAGGCCCCGAAGGAGCTGGCGAACCCCCGGCAGATGGGGCCTGCGGCATAGATACCGACCAGGTCCAGATCGCCGGCTTCACGCTCGATCAGTCCAAGAACATCGGCGCAGTCCGGCAGCGCTGCTGCCTGCAGGCTATGGCTGTGCCAGGCGCTTTCATCAAGACGCAGGTAAGGGTCGACAGGCAGCAGCGGCAGGATCTGACGCAGCTGGGCCAGCGCGTCGTGCAGGCGCTGGCGGTCCAGCTGTGGATCGTCGCCCAGCGTGAAGTGCTGCTCGGCCTGGCGCCCGTCGCGGATCAGGCGCAAGTGCGCGCTGGCCTGGGCGATTTCGCCGGCCTGGCGCACGCGGGCATGGTTGAAGCGGATGAACTGTGAATGCTCGGCACTGTAGCCGAGGGTGAACTGCTCGCCAGCTTGGAGTGCGTCGCGCAGGGCGCCTGTCAGGTCCTCGAAGCGTTGCTGGGGCGTGGCGCTCATCAAGCGTCTCCTCCGAATACGTCGATCTGGCGGAACACGCATGCCGGCGAGGCATGGCCAACCCGTACCACCTGGTTGGGTTCGCCCTTGCCGCAGTTTGGCGTGCCCAGTACCTGGAACGTGCTGCGATCGCCGACGGCGGCGAGATTGCCCCAGAACCGTGCGGAGATGCCGCGGTAGTTGGGGTTTTTCACTACGCCTTTGAGTTCGCCGTTTTCGATCAGTTGGCCCCACTCGCAGCCGAACTGGAACTTGTTGCGTGCGTCGTCGATGGACCAGGAGCGGTTGGTGCGCATGAGGATGCCATGCTCGATACCACCGATCAGCTGCGCCAGCGACTGGTCGCCCGGCTCGATGTTGAGGTTGGCCATGCGATCGATTGGCGCGCGATTCCAGCCACAGGCCCGGCTGTTGGCCACGCCATCCAGTCCCGAGCGGTACTGCGACAAGGCGCCGCCCAGCGGGCGCAGCAGCAGGCCGTCGCGGATCAGGAACTGCTTGCTCGCCGCAGTGCCGTCGTCGTCGAAGCTGTAGCTGGCCAGCTCTTCGGCGATAGTCGGGTCGAAGGTCACGTTGAGCAGCTTCGAGCCGTATTGCAGGTGACCAAAGTCGCTTGCCTTGACGAAGCTGGTGCCGGCGTAGTTTCGTTCGTCGCCCAGGATACGGTCCATCTCCAGCGGGTGGCCGATGGACTCGTGGATCTGCAGCATCATTTGGTCTGGCATCAGCAGTAGGTCGCGCGGGCCGCTGGGGGTATTGGGCGCGAGCAGCAATTGCAGGGCCTCGTCGGCGATGCGCCGGGCCGCACCGACCAGGCCACAGCGTTCGATCACCTCGAAGCCGCCTTGCTGGCCGAAGTTCTCCCGGCCTAGGCTGCGGCTCTGACTGTCCTGGCCATCGCTTGCGGTCACGCCCAGGCCCGGGAACAGGAAACGTTGGGCATGGCGCAGCTCAGCGCCTGCAGAATTGAGGTAGGTCTGCTCGACAAGGCTGATACCCAGGCTCGCCTGCCAATCAACCAGGCGGCTGTCCTTGGGCACGCTGGCCGACTCGGCGGTGAGCAGCTCGAGGCACTCGGCAAGGCTAGGCAGGGGATGTTCGAAGTGGGGCGAAACATGGTCATGGCGCTCGCTGGCCACCGGTTGCCCGCTCAGGTCCAGCAGACTGTAGGCGGCGATCGTGCGAGCCAGCGCCTCGGCCTGTTCGAGGGCGCGTTGCAGACCGGCTTGGGACACGTCGGCGGTGGCAGCGTAGGCTTCCACGCCCTTGACGCGCACGGTGAGCATGGCGCCTTCGTCCTGGCTGAAGAATGGTGGCTCGGCCACATTGCGACGCACCGACAGACTCTGGTGCGACTGCTTCACATGGCGCAGGGAAAACACCTCGGCCGAACTGCGCAGCGCGGCAAAGCGCTGGCGTAGCAAGGCACTGGAATCGAACATGCGGGAACCTCCGGTGCGCGGTGGCTCCCCCTAGAACCACCCCCTCTTGCAGGCCCAGGCCGGCTATGTTGCCTGACTTGAGCGGTGCGAGGTCATTATGGCAGCCTCGCCCTTGGTCGGTGGAAGAAATAACGTGCGGCCTGAATCGTCAAAAGGTGAATTTTGTTGTGAACAGCAGACGGATCAGCTGGTGGTGCTGGGGCATGTTCGATGCCCTGTTGTTAATCGACTACATGTTCAAAGCGATCGCCAGCGACAGGATTCCATTCGTTTCCGACGCGCTGCGGATTCCTGTGATCGCCAGCGACGAAGGTACGGCGACCGCGGTGCTTTTTGCCTTGCGCTTGGGCCTGCTGGTGTCAGTGGGCATCAGTTGTGCGCTGTTTTTCACCCAGCGCAATGCCGTGAAATGGCTGGGGGGGTTGCAACTACCGCTCAGGCTGCTCTTTTTCATTCCCTCTGTTTCGGTCTTCTATCTGTACGAGGGGTATCAAGCGTCAGCACATCCGCTGATGTTCTTTTTGATCGTGCTGGCGTGTGAGCTGTTCAAGATCTGGACGCTCTGGTTCTTCGGTAGAAACCAGGTGTCCACCTGATGGGGGAGCGGGAATCTGGCGTTGTAAACACAAAAAAGGAGAGCCGAAGCTCTCCTTTTTCGTTTGCCGCGTTGGGTCAGCCGATGGTCATGAGGCTGGCGTTGCCACCTGCTGCTGCGGTGTTGACGCTCACGGCGCGCTCGATTACCAGACGCTCCAGAGCGATCTGGTGGTCGCCGCTGGAGAGGCCATGGACGCCGACGATGGCGCCGGCGCGCTTGGCCACTTGCTCGCACACGCCGCGCAGCTGGTCGGAGTCGCCGTGGTGGATGACGGCATCGAAGGCGACGTCGTCCTTCTGCCAGTCGGCCACCAGCTTGACCTTGGCCTGCAGCTCCTTCGGCAGGCGGGCACGCAGGCTCTTGCCGGGCTCTGCGTCGGCCCACACCGCCGAGCTGCCCACGGCCAGTACGGCAGCCAGTTGGGCCAGCAGGTCGGCATCGTTGTCGGCCAGGCAGAGCACGTGCTCACGTGGCAACACGGTATAGGTGTTGCGCTCGCCGGTCGGGCCGGGCAGCACGCGGCTGATACCGCTCTGGGACTGGGCGGCGAACTGGTCGCACAGGCTGGCCAGCTCACCCAGCTGGCTGCTGGCAGCCCAGGTCTTGAGGGTGTGCAGCGGTTTGATCAGTTGGTCGCGCAGGACAGTATCGACCTTGCCTTCGCCGTCGACACGCTGGAAGTGGCGGGCGATGGCGTCGGCCGGGCGGGTCGACAGCAGGCGGTACAGGTAGAGCGGGCCGCCGGCTTTCGGGCCAGTGCCGGACAGGCCTTCGCCACCGAACGGCTGGACGCCGACCACGGCGCCGACGATGTTGCGGTTGACGTACATGTTGCCGGCATTGACGTTGTCCACCACCTTGGCGATGGTCTCGTCGATGCGGGTGTGCACACCCAGGGTCAGGCCGTAGCCGGAGGCGTTGATCTGCTCGATCAACTGGTCGAGGTCCTTGCGGTTGTAGCGCACCACATGCAGGACCGGTCCGAAGATCTCACGCTTGAGTTCGTCGAAGCTTTCAAGCTCGATCAGGGTTGGCATCACGAAGGTACCGCGCTTGATCTCTTCACCTTCGGCGATGGCGACCTGGTAGACCGTACGGCCTTTGTCGCGCATGCCCTGGATGTGCTTCTCGATGCCTGCCTTGGCTTCGGCGTCGATGACCGGGCCGATGTCCACGGACAGACGTTCCGGGTTGCCCAGGCGGCTTTCGGCCATGGCGCCCTTGAGCATCTCGATCACGCGGTCGGCGGAGTCTTCCTGCAGGCACAGCACACGCAGTGCCGAGCAGCGCTGGCCGGCGCTGTCGAACGCGGAGGACACCACGTCGATGACCACCTGCTCGGTCAGGGCCGAGGAGTCGACGATCATGGCGTTCTGGCCGCCGGTCTCGGCGATCAGCGGAATCGGACGGCCTTGGTTATCCAGACGGCCAGCAATGTTGCGTTGCAGCAGGCGAGCGACTTCGGTGGAACCGGTGAACATCACGCCTTTGACGCGCTCGTCACCGACCAGTCCGGCACCGACGGTTTCGCCGCGGCCTGGCAGCAGTTGCAGCACGCCTTCAGGGATACCGGCTTCCAGCAGCAGGCGCACAGCCTGGGCGGCGACCAGCGGGGTCTGTTCGGCAGGCTTGGCCAGGACCGGGTTGCCGGCGGCCAGGGCCGCGGCGACCTGGCCGGAGAAGATCGCCAGCGGGAAGTTCCACGGACTGATGCACACCACCGGCCCAAGCGGGCGGCAGCTGTCATTGCTGAAATCGTTGCGTGCCTGCACCGCGTAGTAGCGCAGGAAGTCCACCGCTTCGCGCACTTCGGCGATGGCGTTAGCGTAGGTCTTGCCGGCTTCGCGCACCAGCAGGCCCATCAGCGGCTGGATATCGGCTTCCATCAGATCGGCGGCGCGTTCGAGGATCGCGGCGCGTTCGGCTGGCGGCGTGGCCTGCCAGATCGGAGCGGCGTTGAGTGCGCACTGGATGGCATTGTCGACGTCCTCGACAGTGGCTTCCTGCACATGACCGACGACATCGCGGTGGTCGGCCGGGTTGAGCACTTGCACGGCAGGTTGCTCGCTGGCGGCGCAGGCCAGCAGCGGGGATGCTTTCCAGTCATTGTGGGCAGTGGCCAGCAGTGCGCAGGACAGCGACGCCAGGCGGTGTTCGTTGGCCATGTCGATGCCGGCCGAGTTGGCCCGCTCGCTGCCATACAGTTCACGCGGCATAGGAATGCGCGGATGCGGCAGGCCGATGCTGCCCTCCTGGGTGCCCATGCGCTCGATGCTGGCGACCGGATCGGCGACCAGTTCCTGGATCGAGATCGAGTGGTCGGCGATGCGGTTGACGAACGAGGTGTTCGCACCGTTTTCCAGCAGACGACGGACCAGATAAGCCAGCAGAGTTTCGTGGGTGCCGACCGGGGCGTACACGCGGCATGGACGATTCAGCTTGCCTTCGGAGACCTTGCCCACCACCTGCTCGTACAGCGGTTCGCCCATGCCGTGCAGGCACTGGAACTCGTACTGGCCTGGGTAGTAGTTCTGGCCGGCAATGTGGTAGATGGCCGACAGGGTGTGGGCGTTGTGGGTGGCGAATTGTGGATAGATGGCTTCCGGTACCGACAGCAGCTTGCGAGCGCAGGCGATGTAGGAGACGTCGGTGTACACCTTGCGGGTGTAGACCGGGTAGCCTTCCAGGCCCTCGACCTGGGCGCGCTTGATCTCGCTATCCCAGTAGGCGCCCTTGACCAGACGGATCATCAGGCGGTGGCGGCTGCGCTTGGCCAGGTCGATGACGTAGTCGATCACGTACGGGCAGCGCTTCTGGTAGGCCTGGATGACGAAGCCGATGCCGTTCCAGCCAGCCAGCGATGGCTCGAAGCACAGGCGCTCGAGCAGGTCCAAGGACAGCTCCAGGCGGTCGGCTTCCTCGGCGTCGATGTTCAGGCCGATGTCGTACTGCTTGGCCAGTTGAGTCAACGACAGCAGGCGCGGGTACAGCTCCTCCATCACGCGCTCGTACTGGGCGCGGCTGTAGCGCGGGTGCAGGGCGGAGAGCTTGATGGAGATGCCCGGGCCTTCATAGATGCCACGGCCGTGGGAGGCTTTGCCGATCGAGTGAATCGCCTGCTCATAGGAGGCCAGGTACTTCTGGGCGTCGTGCTCGGTCAGGGCGGCCTCGCCGAGCATGTCGTAGGAGTAACGGAAGCCCTTGGCTTCGAACTTGCTGGCGTTGGCCAGGGCCTCGGCGATGGTCTCGCCGGTGACGAACTGTTCGCCCATCAGGCGCATGGCCATGTCGACGCCCTTGCGGATCATCGGTTCGCCGCTCTTGCCGATGATGCGGGTGAGCGAGGAGGTCAGGCCGGATTCGTTGTGGGTGGAGACCAGCTTGCCGGTCAGCAGCAGGCCCCAGGTGGCGGCATTGACGAACAGCGACGGACTGTTGCCCAGGTGCGGCTGCCAGTTGCCGGTGCTGATCTTGTCACGAATCAGGGCGTCACGGGTGCCTTTGTCCGGGATGCGCAATAGCGCCTCGGCCAGGCACATCAGCGCCACGCCTTCCTGGGACGACAGGGAGAATTCTTGCAGCAGGCCCTGGACGATGCCGGCGCGGCCGCTGGCGCTCTTCTGGTTGCGCAGTTTCTCGGCGATTCCGGCAGCCAGCTTGTTGGTGGCCTCGGCCTGCTCGGTGGAGAGGCGGGCCTGCTCCAGCAGCATCGGCACAACTTCAGGTTCCGGGCGACGGTAGGCGGCAGTGATGGCCGAGCGCAGGACCGATTGCGGCAGGATGCTTTCAGCGAATTCGAGGAAGCACTGATGGCTGTGGTCAGGCTGGACGTCGCCGGCATCGTCGCTGAGGCTGGCGGCGTGGCCGTTGAGTTCGTTCAGGGTGGCGCCACCCTCGAGCTTCTCCAGGTAGTTGAAGATCGCTTGCTTGATCAACCAGTGCGGCGTGCGGTCGATGGACTGCGCAGCTGCTTTGAGTCGCTCACGGGTCGGGTCGTCGAGTTTGACCCCAAGGGTGGTCGTCGCCATTTCTTATCCTCGTTATTGCCACGGATGTGGCCTAAGCTGGCGGCAAGATTAGCTGTAGGACAATCCGGGTGCAACCGGGTGCAACCCGTTTTTTGATCGGCGTAGGTGCAACTCGTCCGACGGCCTCATGGGTGGCAGAAAAATGTACTTTCTTGGTGCTTTTTCTTATGAAAAACCCAGTTTTTGAAACAAAAAGGCGCAAAGAAGCGATTTTGTCTGAAAATGCAGGTGTAGGTGCAACTTGCAAATGAAAAATGGTTGCACCTCGTTCATGTTGTTGCATAGGATGCGCCGCCTAGGTGCAACCGCCTTGCCGGCGGTCGCAAAACATAAAAACAACGCCAGGGCACAACCATGGGCAATCCACTCACGATCACCTTCGTGATCTACATTGCGGCAATGGTGCTGATCGGCTTCGCCGCCTATCGCTCCACCAAGAACCTCTCCGACTACATCCTGGGCGGTCGCAGCCTTGGTAGCGTGGTCACCGCGCTTTCCGCCGGCGCCTCCGACATGAGCGGCTGGCTGCTGATGGGCCTGCCGGGCGCCATCTACTTCGCAGGTCTTTCCGAAGCCTGGATCGCCATCGGCCTGACCGTCGGTGCCTACCTCAACTGGCTGTTCGTTGCCGGTCGCCTGCGCGTGCAGACCGAGTACAACGGCGATGCCCTGACCCTGCCGGACTACTTCTCCAGCCGTTTCGAAGACAACAGCGGCCTGCTGCGGATCATCTCGGCCATCGTCATCCTGGTGTTCTTCACCATCTACTGCGCCTCCGGCATCGTCGCCGGTGCCCGCCTGTTCGAAAGCACCTTCGACATGCCTTACGAGACCGCCCTGTGGGCCGGCGCGGCCGCCACCATCGCCTACACCTTCGTCGGTGGTTTCCTGGCGGTGAGCTGGACCGATACCGTACAGGCTTCGCTGATGATCTTTGCCCTGATCCTCACGCCGATCATCGTGCTGATCTCCACCGGCGGCTTTGACACCACCTTCCTCGCCATTGAAGCGCAGAACCCTGCAAACTTCGACATGTTCCGCGGTGCGACCTTCATCGGCATCATCTCGCTGATGGGCTGGGGTCTGGGTTACTTCGGCCAGCCTCACATCCTGGCGCGCTTCATGGCCGCCGACTCGGTCAAGTCGATCGCCAAGGCCCGTCGCATCTCCATGACCTGGATGATCCTGTGCCTGGCCGGTACCTGCGCCGTCGGTTTCTTTGGTATCGCCTACTTCTCGGCTCACCCCGAAGTCGCGGGTCCTGTCACCGAGAACCACGAGCGTGTGTTCATCGAGCTGGCCAAGATCCTGTTCAACCCCTGGATCGCGGGTGTCTTGCTGTCGGCCATCCTGGCTGCGGTGATGAGCACCCTGAGCTGCCAGTTGTTGGTGTGCTCCAGCGCCCTGACCGAAGATTTCTACAAATCCTTCCTGCGCAAGAATGCTTCCCAGCGTGAACTGGTCTGGGTCGGCCGCCTGATGGTGCTGGCCGTGGCTCTGATCGCCATCGCCATGGCCGCCAATCCGGAAAACCGCGTACTGGGCCTGGTGGCCTACGCATGGGCAGGTTTCGGTGCCGCTTTCGGTCCGGTCGTTCTGATCTCCGTGCTGTGGAAGGGCATGACCCGCAACGGCGCACTGGCCGGTATCGTGGTCGGCGCCCTGACGGTGATTCTGTGGAAGAACTACGTTGGGCTGGGTCTGTACGAAATCATCCCGGGCTTCCTGTTCGCCAGCATCGCCATCGTAGTGGTGAGCAAGCTGGGTGCCCCGACCGGCAGCATGGTGTCGCGCTTCGAGAAAGCTGACGCGGCGTATCACGCTGAGAAGTGATCCTGCGTTAGGACAACTGCTTTGTTCGCGGCAAGCCCGGTCCCACAGGCTCCAATTGCCCTGGGGGAGGCGGGCTTGCCCGCGAGTGCAGCATGCGCCGATCGACAGTCAGGCCTGACTCCGCCTGCCTGACAAGGTAAACTTGTCGCCCCCGCAGGAGTTGCCATGAACTATCGTCACGCCTTCCACGCCGGCAATCACGCCGACGTCCTCAAGCACATCGTGCTGACTCGCCTCATCGCCCTGATGTCGCGCAAGGAGCAGCCGTTCGCCTACATCGATACCCATGCCGGCCTCGGTCTGTATGATTTGCAGGGCGACCAGGCGACCCGCACCGGTGAGTACCTCGAAGGTGTCGCCCGACTGTGGAATCGCGAAGACCTGCCGGCCGTCACCGCTGACTACCTGCGTATCATCAAGCGCCTGAATCCGGACGGTGAGCTGCGCTATTACCCCGGTTCCCCGGAGCTGGCGCGGCGCCTGATGCGTCAGCAGGATCGGGCGCTGCTCAACGAGAAGCACCCCGAAGACGGCCCGCTGCTCAAGGAAAACATGAAGAAGGACCCGCGGGTAGTCGTGCACCTGGGCGAGGGCTGGCACGTGCCTCGGGCATTGCTGCCGGTGCAGGAGAAGCGCGCGGTGATGTTGATCGACCCGCCTTTCGAGCAGGCCGATGAGCTCAAGCGCTGCACCGTGGCGATGAAAGAGGCGATCGGCCGCATGCGCCAGACCGTCGCTGCGATCTGGTACCCGATCAAGGATCAGCGATCGCTCACGCGGTTCTATCAAGACCTCACCAGCACCGGGGCGCCCAAGCTGCTGCGGGTCGAGTTGTATGTCCATCATCAGGACAGCCCCCAGGGTCTCAATGGCTCGGGCCTGGCTATCGCCAACCCGCCGTGGGGTCTGGAAGAGGAGCTGCGCGAGTTGTTGCCGTGGTTGGCCAAGGAGCTGGCGCAAACGGCCGGCAGCTTCCGCATGGACTGGCTGATCGCCGAGTGACAAGGGCCTGTTGCGCAGCCATGCCAGGCTGCGAACTCGCTCATGGTACAGCGCTGCTTCCTGTAGCCCCTTCCAGCAATCGCACCCCCTGCTGTTTGCGTTATAATTCCGCCCTTTAGCCGCCATCCGCCTGCAAGGCCGATGGCGCATCCCTACCGAAAGAAGAGGCTAGACCCTTGGCATTGACGATTCTTGGCCTGTCCGGCGCCCTTAGCCATGACCCTTCCGCGGCCCTGTACATCGACGGTAAACTGGTTGCCGCCGCCGAAGAAGAGCGCTTCGTGCGTGACAAGCATGCGAAGAACCGCATGCCCTACGAGTCGGCGAAGTTCTGCCTGGAGCAGGCCGGCATCAAGCCGTCCGACGTCGACGTAGTGGCCATTCCGTTCGCCCCCATCAGCCTGTTCGGCAAGGCGCGCTGGCACTATGCCAAGCGCTACTGGTACGCCCCGGACCGCGCCCTCGACGCGATCCTGATGGGCAACCGTCGCTACAAGCGTTACCGCAAGAAGATCGTCTGGTGCCTGGAGCAGCTGGGCTTCGACCCGAAGAAGATCAAGATCGAACCGGTCGAACACCACCTGGCCCACGCCTCCAGCGCCTACCACTGCTCGGGCTTCAAGGAAAAGACCGCGATCCTGGGCATCGACGGCAAGGGCGAGTACGCCACCACCTTCTTCGGCTACGGCGAGAACGGCAAGATCCACAAGATCAAGGAGTTCTACGATCCGGACTCTCTGGGTGGCCTGTATGGCGCGATCACCGAGTTCCTCGGTTTCGAGATGCTCGATGGCGAATTCAAGGTCATGGGCATGGCGCCCTATGGCGACGCCAGCAAGTATGACTTCTCCCGTCTGGCCAGCTTCGAGAACGGCGAGCTGGTGATCAACACCGAGTACGCCAACGTCATTGGCCTGCGCCGCTATAAAGAGAAGGGCAAAGGTTTCTACTTCTCGCCCAAGCTGATCGAGTGGCTGGGGCCCAAGCGCGAAGGCGACATCGCCGACGAGCCATACATCCACTACGCCGCGAGCATGCAGGCGCTGTTCGAGAAGCTCGCGCTGCAAATGATCGACTACTACCTGGGCGACATCCTCAAGCAGGGTGGCAAACTCGCCTTCGCCGGCGGCTGCGCGCTGAACGTCAAGCTCAACCAGAAGATCATCGCCCGCCCAGACGTCAAGGAACTGTTCGTGCAGCCTGCCTCGGGCGATGCCGGTACCGCCGTCGGTGCCGCAGCGTATGTTTCCCACGCCCGCGGCGTGCCGGTCGAGAAGATGGAGCACGTCTACCTCGGCCCTTCGTACTCCAACGAAGATGTGATCGCCGCCTGTGCCCGTCATCCAAATGCACCGAAATGGCGCAAGATCGACGACATGCCGCAGCGTATCGCCAAGATCATGGTCGATGGCAACCCAGTGGCCTGGTTCCAGGGCCGCATGGAGTTCGGCCCGCGTGCGCTGGGTGGTCGTTCGATCATCGGTTGCCCGAGCGTGCCGGGCGTGGCCGACCGGATCAACGAGCAGATCAAGTTCCGTGAGCGCTGGAGACCCTTCTGCCCGTCGATGCTCGACACTGTAGGGCCGCAGATGATCAAGGTCGATCATCCCGCGCCGTTCATGACCTTCACCTTCGAGGTCGCCGAGGAATGGAAAACCCGTGTGCCAGAGGTGGTCCATGAGGACGGCACCTCTCGCGCCCAGGTGCTCAAGCGTGAGTACAACCCGCGTTACTACGACATGATGAAGGCCCTCGAGGACCTGACCGGCAACGGCGTGTCGCTGAACACGTCGCTCAACCGCCGTGGGGAACCCATGATCTGCTCGCCGACCGATGCCCTGAACATGTTCTTCGGCTCGGACCTGCAGTACCTGATCATGGAGGACATCCTGGTAGTCAAGGACGGCGCGGCGCCTTATGACCAACCGCTCTGAACGGCGCGTCCTGCAGTTCTGCCACGGCTATGACGGGCCATTCCTCGATTGCGCCCGTCAATATGCCAGTCTGTTCCAGGGCAGCGGCTACAAGGTCACCACGGTCTTTCTCACCGGAAAGGCCGACCCCCAGGTAGCCGCAGGCTGCGCGTCGGACGAAGTGTTGTTTCTGGAGTTCAGCTCCAAGGCCGTACGTGGCCTGAAGCTGGGCGCGATCGCCGCGTTGCGCAAGATCGCCGCGGCCCGCGACTTCAGCTTCTGCATCGCCCACCGCTTCAAGCCGATCTATGTGGCTCTGCTGGGTACCCGCTTGCCGGTGATCGGCGTGCACCATGCGTTCGGTGACTACCAGCGCGGCGGTCGGCGCCTGTTCGCCAACCTGTTCAAAAAGCGTCTGAGTCTGCTCGGCGTTTCCGATGCGGTGCGTGACGACATGCGCCGTTGCCTGGCGCAGTGGCCGGTCGAGCGAATCCAGACACTGTACAACCGCATCGATGTCCAGGGGCTGCAGGCCGGCCTGGTGCCTCGTGAGGAGGCGCGCCGGGCGCTGGGGCTCGATCCGCAGGCCTGGGTCGTCGGCAACGTCGGTCGCCTGCATCCCGACAAGGACCAGGCCACTTTGCTTCGCGGCTTTGCCGAGGCGCTACCCGATCTGCCAGCTGGCGCCCGTCTGGCGATCCTGGGAGAGGGCCGCCTGGAAGCTGCGCTCAAGGCGCAGGCGGCGCAGCTGGGTATTGCCGGTCAGGTGGATTTTCTGGGCCAGGTGCCCAATGCGCGGCGCTATTTCCAGGCGTTCGACGTGTTCGCCCTGAGCTCCGACCATGAGCCGTTCGGCATGGTTCTGCTGGAGGCGATGGTCGCCGGCGTACCGCTGCTCGCCACGGCGTGTGGTGGGGCCCTCGAGGTGGTTGAAGGCGTGGGCGTGTTGTTCCCGCTTGGGGATGTCGGTCAGCTGGCCCAAGGCCTGAAGCATATGGCCGGGCTGGATGTGGCGCAGCGTCAGGCGTGCGCCGAGCACATGCTACAACGCCTGCATGAGCGATTTTCCGACCAGGCCGTACGCGAGGCCTTCTGGGCCTTGCCGCAGGTGCGGGCATTGGTGGCGGAGGCGTGATGCTCAATCATATCCGGGTCCTGCGCGAGCGCGGCTGGTCCGTCATCGACGATCAGGCCTACGCCGATGCCTGGCATCGTTTCGGCGGCAGTGTCGCCACCCATCCGCAGGTGGTCGAGCAATTGGCGGACCTGGCGCAGATCCCTGTGCGTTACCTGGGTTGGCACCACGCTGGCGAGCTCAAGGCTGCTATTCCGACTTGGGGGCGTCACCTGGCGCTGTCCAAGGCCGTGCTCAAGCGCCACGGTAAGAAGGGCCTGTTCGACCTGGGCAATGCGGAAATCATCCTGCCCGCAGCTCCCGATGCTGGTGCGCCACTGCGCCATGCGGCGCGTTATCTTTCCGAGTTGAACCAAGGTCGATTCACAGGGCTCAAGGCGCAAGCCGAGCAGCTGGCCATGGCCCGTGCCCATGAAGACTTGTCGAAGAAGTTCCGTTACAACCAGCGCCGCGAGCTGCGCCTGCTGGAAGAGGCGGGCGGTGTGGTGCGGCCGATCAGCGACTTCAGCGCGAGCGAAATTGCCGCCATCTACTGCGACCTGTTCATGCGCCGCTGGGGGTTCCCGGCCACGGGCGCGGCGCGTATGGCTGAGGTGCTGGAGCGCCTGCGTGACCTGTTGATCGGCTCGGTGTTGCTGCTCGATGGGGCGCCGATCGCGATCCAGCTGGTGTACCGGGTCGAGGCGCCGGAATGGATCAGCGTCGAATACATCAACGGCGGTGTCGACCCAGAGACCAAGGCCTTCAGCCCGGGCAGCGTCCTGAGCTTCCTCAATACCCAGGCTGCCTGGGAGGACGCCAGGGCGCGTAACAAACCGCTGCGATTCTCCTTCGGTCGCGCCGACCGCGAGTACAAGGACCGCTGGTGCAACCCCGTGCCGGTGTTCCAGTCGTGAGCCGCAAGCAGCAGTTGCTCAAACGCCATCGGCGCAACAAGCGCCTGGGGCTGCTGGCCGGGCTCATGGTGCTGGCCGCCCTGGGGGTGTTGACTTGGTGGTGGCTGCCACTGGTGCTATTGCCGCTGGTTTGGATTGCCCACGAGGCCTGGTTCGCTGACCACCTGTTCTATTCGCCCTCCGAAGACTATGCCTACCGATTCGGCGAACTGACCCGCCAGGCCGCTGCGCGGCTTCAGGGTGACCGGCTCCAGGTCGATGTGCCACTGGCAGGCGATGAGACGCTGATCCTCGAAGTACGGGTCAAAGCCAACTGGTTGGGGCGTTTTCTCGACCCGCAGGTGCTGCTTGATGGTGAGTCCGAGCAGGACTGCCAGACTTTCGAACGCGGCGTCGATGGTGTCCGTTTCTTGAACCTGACCGGTTTCGCCGCGCCCCTGATGGCGGGTGTCTTGCGTTTGCGCGGTCGCCACTGTCGGCTGGTCGGCGAGCCTCGCCTGTGGATAACCCCCTCGGTCGAATTGCACAAGCGCCGTGTGATGGTCATCGCACCCCATGCAGATGACGCCGAGCTTGCTGCCTATGGCCTGTATAGCCAGGCCGAAGAAGCCTGGGTGGTCACCCTGACCGCAGGTGAGATAGAGGCCGAGCACTATCAGCAGATGGGCCTGCCCAAGGCTGAGGCGGCGCGCCTGAAGGGCCGTCTGCGCGCCTGGGACAGCATCGCGGTGCCGCGCTGGGCGGGTGTGCCTGAGTCGCGCTGTGTGCAGTTGGGCTATTTCTGTCTGCAGTTGCCGGCGATGCAAGCGGCGCCGGACATGCCGGTGGGCTCGCGTGAGGCGGACATGGCCGACATCCGCCCCTTCCGCCGTTTCAACCCCTTCGACTTGCCAGGCGATGCCGATGGTGCACCGACCTGGAACAACCTACTGGCCGATCTGCGTGCCGTCCTGGAGCGGGCGCGGCCCCAGGTGCTGGTGATGCCACATCCACAGCTCGATCCACATCCGGATCACATCTGTGCCCAAGCGGCGGTGCTCGAAGCGTTGCAGGGCCTGGACTGGCAGCCCGAGACGCTGCTGTGCTACGCCAACCACCTGCACGACAATGACCGCTGGCCGATGGGTGACAGCGGCGACGGCGTTGCCTTGCCCCCGCAGTTGAGTGCCGACCAGGTCTGGGCACCCTGCAGCCAGGTATTGAGTCTTGCTATCCAGCGCGACAAGGCCATGGCCTTGGGCATGATGCATGACCTGCAGCCCAGCGCGCCGTTCAAGCGTCGCTTGCGGCGTGCCCTGCAACGCTGGCTGGCCGGACGCAAGCCATCGCCTTATGGCGAGAACGAATTCTTCCGCAAGGCGGTACGCCGCCACGAGCTGTTCTGGCGTCGCACGTTTGAGCGCGACGAATGATTGAAGGCGCAGAGGCCCAAGCAAAGCAATGAAAGTCCTATTTCTGGTGCAGAAGGAGCAACGGGCGATCCTCGACCGCCTGTACGATGGGGTGGCCGCCAATTGCGATTGCGACCTGCGCTGGCTGAGCAGCGAGGACCAGCGCAACCTGCGCCGCTACTTCAAGCGCGAGGTGGATGTAACGCGCTATGACCGGATCGTGTTCTTCCTGCGCTTCAAGCAGGAGATCCGCCAGGTCCCGTTCATCCGCAGCGTGCCCAACCTGGTGATTCTCGAGCACGACGCCTACCAGAACTACATCCCGTGCAAGTACACCGGCAAGTTCAGTGCGCATTATCGCAAGCTGCCGTGGGCTCGGGTGATCAGCTCCGGCTATATGGTCAGCGAGCGCCTGCGCCAGGAAGGTTTCGACGCAGTGTTCGTGCCCAAGGGTTACGACGAGCAATTGCTCACAGACCAGGGGCGCGAGCGCGATATCGAGCTGGCCTTCGTCGGCAGCACTGGAAGCGTCGCCTACAGTGGTCGCAAGGCGTTGCTCGATGAGCTTGGTCAGGTGGAGAACCTGGTGGTCACCCGCACCAAGTCCGGCGAGGACTACTGCAATACGCTCAACCGCATTCGCTTCTTCGTCAGCGCCGATGTGGGCATGGGCGAATACATGATCAAGAACTTCGAGGCCATGGCCTGTGGCTGCGTGCTGCTGGCCTATGACCAGGGCGAGGCGGAGAACCGTGCACTGGGTCTTGAGGACATGCACAACGTGGTGCTGTACGACAGCATTCCGACCTTGCGGGAGAAATTGGCGGTACTGCGCAACGACCCCGAACTTGCCGAGCGCATCGCGCGTAATGGTCGTGAGCTTGCGGTGTCACGCTTTAGCTTCGCCCAGGTAGGACGCAGCATCGTCGAGCATCTGGTGCCTGCGCTGCGTCCGCATCCGCCGCTGACCCGTTGGCAGCGTCTGCGCCTGGCACTGGGATTCTGACCGGCCTCTTTTACCTGGGGCTCGGCGGCGGCTTCCAGCTGCCGGGGCCGGTGTGCGGCCCAGCGCAGTCTTGGTAGGTGCTGGCGAAGCGGCCCCAGGACCTGACAGCCGCAATCGATTAGCAGGCCTCAATGGGCCAGCAGGGCAGCCTCGAAATCGGCGACGGGGAACTGATTGGCGAGTTTTTCTCGCTCGATGTACCGCGCCATGTGCTGGACGTTACGCCGAACCATTCGCGCCGAAAGCGGTGCGCGCAGGAAGCGCATGTCCGCCACATCGATCAGCCCAAGGCGCTGGTCGGGTGTCATCACCACGTTACCCAGGTGCAACGAGCGGAAATAAATGCCCGAACGGTGCAAGTGACGGATCAACTCGATCAGTTGAGGCATAAGGGCGTCCCAACTGAACCCGGGTTTGCGCGACAGCTGCAGCAGTGTTTCGCCCGGCAGTGGGCGGTACAGCACGGCGGTGCGTCCTGGCAGTTCGAGCTTGTGGTGGCTGATCACCTGCAGAGTCGGGATTCCCAGTTGCGTCAGGCGTGCCGCATTCTCGACGAAGCGTTGCGAGTAGGGGCGCAACAATGCAGATGAAATCAAACGCTTGCGACGAAAGATTTTAAGGATATTGCCATTCCCTAGCAGGTAGACTTTGGCGCCGTAGCTATCTGCCTCTAGAACCTTGGCACCGAGTGTCAGCTGATCGAAGTCGACCTGGGAGAGCCGGGAGCATTGCATGGGTAGGGCCTTGTCGTCTGGCAAGCAAAATGACCGGCAATAATGCCGAAAATAACGCGCCAGTACCATGATGGTGGCGTTGGATTGTTTCAGGGATCGAAGCCAAGAAGCATTGCGCCGGCCTGCGAAGAGGCTGGTCATGTGGGTCCGGTGCTGCCCCGACGGGTGCCCTGGACAAACCCTGTGTTAAAATTTCCGGTTCAACCTGAACAGCGAGCTCGATGATGGCCGAAACACCGCTACCGGCGGAGCAAACCTCCAGCCTGAAGATCTACTTCCGGCTGCTGAGCTACGTCAAACCCTATATCGGCATTTTCCTGCTGAGTATCGTGGGCTTCGTGATCTTCGCCTCCACCCAGCCGATGCTGGCGGGGATTCTCAAGTATTTCGTCGATGGATTGAGCGATCCACAGGCGGTCCTGTTCCCGGACGTGCCCTACCTCAAAGACATGCAGTTGCTGCAGGCCGTGCCGTTGCTGATCATCCTGATCGCAGCCTGGCAGGGCCTGGGTTCGTTCCTGGGCAACTACTACCTGGCCAAGGTATCCCTGGGGTTGGTGCATGACCTGCGGGTGGAGTTGTTCAACAAGCTGTTGGTGCTGCCGAACCGCTACTTCGACAGCCACAACTCCGGTCACCTGATTTCCCGCATCACCTTCAACGTGACCATGGTCACCGGCGCCGCCACCGATGCGATCAAAGTGGTGATTCGCGAAGGCCTGACCGTGGTGTTCCTGTTCGCCTACCTGCTGTGGATGAACTGGAAGCTGACCTTGGTGATGGTTGCCATCCTGCCGGTCATCGCCCTGATGGTCAGCACCGCGAGCAAGAAGTTTCGCAAGCAGAGCAAGAAGATCCAGGTGGCCATGGGGGACGTCACCCATGTAGCCTCCGAGACCATCCAGGGCTATCGCGTGGTCCGCAGCTTCGGCGGCGAGGCCTACGAGCAGCGTCGCTTCAGCAACGCCAGCCAGAGCAATACGGACAAACAACTGCGCATGACCAAGACCGGCGCGCTGTACACGCCGATGCTGCAGCTGGTGATCTACAGCGCCATGGCCGCGCTGATGTTCCTGGTGCTGTTCCTGCGTGGCGATGCTTCGGCGGGCGACCTGGTGGCTTACATCACCGCCGCGGGCCTGCTGCCCAAGCCGATCCGCCAGCTTTCGGAAGTCAGCTCGACCATCCAGAAGGGCCTGGCCGGCGCCGAGAGCATCTTCGAGCAGTTGGACGAGAAGCCCGAGGTGGACACCGGTACCGTGGAAAAGGACAAGGTGGAAGGCCGCCTGGAGGTGCGCAACCTCAGCTTCACCTACCCAGGGACCGAGCGCCAGGTACTGAGCGACATCAGTTTTACCGCCGAGCCTGGGCAGATGATCGCACTGGTTGGGCGTTCCGGCAGCGGCAAGTCCACGCTAGCGGCGCTGATTCCACGCTTCTATCACCATGATCAGGGACAGATCCTGCTTGATGGTGTGGAGATCGAACAATACCGACTGCGCAATCTGCGTCGACATGTGTCCCAGGTGACGCAGCACGTCACTCTGTTCAACGATACCGTGGCCAACAACATTGCCTATGGCGACCTGGCCGGTGCGCCGCGTGAGGCGATCGAGGCGGCGGCTGCCGATGCCTACGCCAAGGATTTCGTCGACCAGCTACCCAAGGGTTTCGACACCGAAGTCGGCGAGAACGGCGTGCTGCTTTCCGGTGGCCAGCGCCAGCGCTTGGCGATTGCCCGCGCACTGCTCAAGAACGCACCGCTGCTAATCCTCGACGAGGCGACCTCGGCACTGGATACCGAATCCGAGCGGCACATCCAGGCGGCGTTGGACCACGTGATGGAAGGCCGCACCACCCTGGTGATCGCCCACCGCCTGTCGACCATCGAGAAGGCCGACCTGATTCTGGTCATGGACCAAGGCCGCCTGGTGGAGCGTGGCACCCACGCCGAGCTGCTCCAGGCCAATGGCCATTATGCCCGCTTGCACGCAATGGGGCTGGATGAGCCGGAAAAGGCCGATATCACCTGACCCCCCTGAATCGGGGCCCTCTCGGCCCCGATCATTATTGGTAACGCACAGATCGCAGCTGGCCATAAAGCCGTCGCCGACCCTGTGCTAATATCCTGCCCCTGTTCATTATTTTTCATATGGGTTGCCCATGAAGTTGTCCATGCCGCGTTTCGATCAAGCCCCGGTCCTGGTGGTCGGTGATGTCATGCTCGACCGCTACTGGCATGGCGGTACCTCGCGGATCTCTCCCGAAGCACCGGTGCCGGTGGTCAAGGTCGAGCAGATCGAGGATCGCCCCGGCGGCGCGGCCAACGTCGCACTGAACATCGCTGCCCTTGGCGCGCCTGCCTCGCTGGTCGGCGTGACCGGTCAGGACGAGGCTGCCGACAGCCTCGCCAACAGCCTGCAGGCTGCAGGTGTGCGCTCGGTCTTCCAGCGCATCGCTCATCAGCCGACCATCGTCAAGCTGCGGGTCATGAGCCGTCACCAACAGCTGTTGCGCATCGATTTCGAAGAACCGTTCGCCACCGACCCGTTGTCGTTGGGCGAGGAGGTCGATGAGCTGCTCGAAGGCATCAAGGTGCTGGTCCTGTCCGACTACGGCAAGGGGGCGCTGAAGAACCATCAGAGCTTGATCCAGGCGGCTCGGGCCAAGGGCATTCCAGTGTTGGCAGACCCCAAGGGCAAGGACTTTTCCATCTACCGCGGCGCCAGTCTGATCACCCCGAACCTCAGCGAGTTCGAGACGATCGTAGGTCGTTGCGCCGACGAGGCCGAACTGGTCGCCAAGGGTCTGCAATTGCTCCAGGATCTGGAACTTGGCGCGCTGCTCGTGACCCGTGGCGAGCATGGCATGACCCTGCTGCGCACCGGGCACCCGGCGCTGCACCTGCCCGCCCGGGCCCGTGAAGTGTTCGATGTCACCGGTGCCGGCGATACCGTGATCTCGACCCTGGCCGCAGCCATTGCCGCCGGCGAGGATCTTCCCCACGCTGTTGCCCTGGCCAACCTGGCTGCAGGTATCGTGGTCGGCAAACTGGGTACCGCTGCCATCAGCGCGCCGGAGCTGCGCCGGGCGATCCAGCGTGAAGAGGGCTCCGAGCGCGGCGTGCTCACCCTCGACCAGTTGCTGCTGGCCATCGATGATGCCCGGGCACACAACGAAAAGATCGTCTTCACCAACGGGTGTTTCGACATTCTCCACGCTGGGCATGTGACCTACCTGGAACAGGCTCGCGCTCAAGGTGACCGCCTGATCGTGGCGGTCAATGACGATGCTTCGGTCAGCCGTCTCAAAGGGCCGGGTCGGCCAATCAACAGTGTCGACCGTCGCATGGCCGTACTGGCTGGCCTGGGGGCCGTGGATTGGGTCATCAGTTTCCCTGAAGGCACGCCGGAAAACCTGCTCAGCCAGGTCAAACCGGACGTGCTGGTCAAGGGCGGCGACTATGGCATCGACCAGGTGGTCGGCGCCGATATCGTCAAGGCCTACGGTGGCACCGTGAAGGTGCTGGGACTGGTGGAGAACAGCTCGACCACCGCCATCGTCGAGAAGATCCGCAAGCACTGATCTGCAACGAAGATATCGCGTGACAATTCCCCTGTAGCGCAATGCTTGTTGGGAGCTTGTCACGCGATTGGCCTGTAAGGCCTGCTGTCGTTACTTGTGCAGCGCGCGCTGCAACAGCGCCCGCGCCTTATCGCTGAATCGCTGCAGGTGCGAGGTCGACGCCTGCTCAAGGCCTTGTTGCTTGATCCACTCTTTCCAGCGAATCCGCTCATCCTTCACCACCCAGCCTTCCTGTCGGGCAAAGCTTTCGGCCAGGTACAGACCGCGGGTGCTTGCAGGCACCAGTTGGTCTTTCTTCAAGGTATAGAGCTCGGCCGTGGGCTGGCCATCGATCAGTGGCATCAGATACAAGTCAGGGCGCTTGCGGTTCAGGCGTGCGACCAGTTGGTCACCTTCCAGCCGTTCGTCGACATGGAACAAACTGAGCGACTTGGCCTCCCGGGGGACCTGCAGGCGAAGGTCATAGATCAACTGCAGGGATGCCGTTGGCAGGTGCACATAGGCGCGTGGGCGTTCCAACAGCATGAGGTTGTCGCAGTGAACCGGACGGGCTGCACCGGACTCGGGGGATAGAACAAACGGTAACGCCTCGCGGTAGTGCAGGGCGTCGGCGTAGGGGGCTGGCAGCCAGGTATCGTTGAAACGCCCTCCGAGCCAGCCTTCGGGCGTCTCCATCAGGCACTCCTCGGCCACCTCCTGGATGGCGGTGTGCAGCGGCAGGTTCAGTTCCTGGGCCGGGACATAACCGGAAATAAGCTTGAGCACGACATCGCCACGATCCTGGCGGCGCTGGCGCACCAGCACCCAGTAGTCGCGATGCTGCCAATGCAAGGTCAGACGCACCGATACCCCGAGGTTGGCCAGTTCGACCACGAAGCGCTCCGGGTTGCCCAGCTGAATGGCTTTGCGTCGCTGCTGCACTTGGGAGAAGTTCAACGGCATGCCGATGGGCTTGTAGGTCAGGCCGTCGGGCGTGGCTTCGACATGCAGCGGCAAAGTTTTGAAGTTGCTCGGGTTCTTGCGGATCAGCGTTCGCGGCACGAGGCTCCTCCTTGCGTTGGGCGCCCGTCTGGGCGATTCAAGGCCGTCCCAGGATTCGGGCGACGGTGGCCACGTTATGGACCAGGTGCAACGGGTTGATGGTACCGACGATAGCACTGCTCACCCCCGGGTGGGAGAACAGCAGCTCGAAGCTGGCCTGCACCGGATCGACCCCGGGCGCGAGGCAGATGTGCCCGCTGGCCAAGGCCTTTTTCACCAGGATGGCCTTGCCGTGTTCGGCAGCGTAGTCCAGCACCGGGCGTTCCGCCTGCTCGTTGAGGTTGTAGGTGACCATGGCGCAGTCGCCTTGCTCCAGTGCCTTGAGTCCGCCGGCTACAGTCTTGCCGGACAGGCCGTAGCCGAGGATCTTGCCCTCCTGCTTGAGCTCGGCGAGGGTCTGGTAGACGCCTTGCTGTTCGAGGATTGCCAGGTCGTTGCCGTCCGAATGCACCAGCACCAGCTCGATGCGGTCGGTCTCCAGACGATGCAGGCTGCGCTCCACCGACAGGCGAGTATGGGCGGCACTGAAGTCGAATCGTGACTGGCCGTCCTCGAACTCCTCACCCACTTTGCTGACGATCACCCACTCGTCGCGCTGCCCGCGCAGCAGTGGCCCCAGGCGTTCCTCGCTGCGGCCATAGGCAGGGGCGGTGTCGATGAGATTGATACCCAGCTCTCGCGCCTGGGCCAGCAACAGCCGGGCCTCGTCATCACCTGGAATGGTGAAACCGGTGGGGTATTTGACGCCCTGGTCCCGGCCAAGCTTGACGGTGCCCAGGCCCAGCGGCGAGACCTTCAGGCCGGTGCTGCCCAGCGGGCGGTGGAGGTCGTGCAGGGTCGGCAGGCTCATGGCAGCAGTTGCTCCCAGGCAGGCACGCCAACCGGTGGGCGGGGCAAGTCGGCCAGGTCCGGTTGGGCGGTGGGGCGGATGCCGTCCCGATCCAGGCTCGCCAAGACGCGATCAGCAAAATCCGGAGCCAGGGCCAGCTTCGTCGGCCAGCCCACCAGCAGGCGCTGCTGGTCAGCCAGGAAGGCGTTGTCCGGGCGTACCAGGCCTGATTGCGCAGGTTCTGCGCGATCGACACGCAGGGTGGCCCAGCGAACTGGGTTCTGGTCGACCCATGGCAACAGGCTGGCGATTTCCTTTTGCGCCGCGGCGATCTGCGCCGCAGGCTCGCGGGCGACCCCCTCGGCTTCGGCCAAATCCCCCCCCAGGTACCAAACCCATTGCCCGTCCGCAGCCGGGTGGGTGGTGACGGTCACCCGAGGCTTGGGGCCGCCGCCCAGGCAGTGGGCGTAGAGCGGTTTGAGATTCGGCCCCTTGGCCATGACCATATGCAGCGGACGGCGTTGCATGGCGGGTTGGCTCAGTCCCAGGGCCTGGAGCAGCGCCTCGGTGCCCGCGCCGGCGCTGAGGACGATGCGTTGGGCACGGATCTCACGGTCATCGACACGCAAGCCGACGAGCTCGTCGCCTTCTTTCAAGGGTTCGATGCGCTCGCCGGCCAGTAGGCTGTCGCCGGCCAGTTCGGCCAGGTTGGCGAGCAGGCTGGGCACGTCGATGACCAGTTCGGCCAGGCGATAGACCTTGCCCTTGAAGGCACGATCCTGCAGAGCGGGGGGCAATTGATCGCCCTTGACCTGATCGACCCGACCGCGCACGGCTTTGCTGGCGAAGAAGCTGGTGAGGTTGCCGGCCAGGGTGCCAGGAGACCACAGGTAGTGGGCTTCGGAGAGAATGCGGGTCTTGCTGAGGTCGAGCTCGCCGTTGCCGGCCAGTGCTTCGCGCCAGCGGCGAGGCATGTCGGCGATGGCCTCCGATGCGCCGGTCAGGGCGCCATGCAGGGCGTACTTGGTACCGCCGTGGATGATGCCCTGGGACTTGATGGTCTGCTCGCCGCCGAGGCTGGCGCGTTCGACCAGCACGGTCGAGTACCCCAGGCGCTGCAGCCGGGCATTGAGCCAGAGGCCTGCGACCCCGGCGCCGACGATCAGCACGTCAGTGGAAATGGCAGATGGCATGCGGGCACCTCTAGAACTGGGACAGTTGCCCAGTATACAGGCTGTGGCGTGATGCTTGTCCGGGGAGAGGTGCAGACCGTGTTGTCGCGTTCGCGGGTAAACCCGCTCCCACCGTTACAGCGGTGTTCCTATGAGCGCCGAAGAACCGGTAAGGGCGGGTTTGCCCGCTGAAGAGGGCACCACCACAGGGCAAGATGCTTGCCGCCCATGGGCGTGCATGAAATGCGCTGTCGCTCAGTGCCCCGCGGTCTTGGAGAACAGCTGGATCACCACTACGCCACCGACGATCATGGCCATGCCCAGCATCGCCGGGAAGTCCAGCTTCTGCCCATAGATCACCAGCGCCACCGCGCTGATCAGCACGATGCCCAGGCCCGACCAGATGGCGTAGGCGATACCCACTGGAATGCTGCGCACCACCAGCGTCAGCATCCAGAACGCCACGGCGTAACCGCACACCATCAACAGCAGTGGCAGCGGTGTGCTCAAGCCCTTCACTGCTTTCATGGAAGCGGTGGCGATGACTTCTGCGCAGATGGCGATGGTCAGGTAGGTATATGCGTTCATGGTGCGAGTCTCCGTTGCCAGGCCTCGCATTCTAGGCCTAGGTGAAATGCGGTAAAGTCATTACCTATCTAACTTGGAGATAGGTTCAATGGCTGAGCAGTGGAGTCTGGATCAGCTGCGTCTGTTCCTGCGGGTGGCCGAGTTGCGGTCGTTTTCTGCTGTCGCACGGGAGCAGCGCAAGGCGCAGTCAGCCATCAGCAATGCAATCGCGCTGTTGGAGACGGACTTGGGCGTAACGTTGTTCGAGCGCAGCAGCGGGCGCCAGCCACGTTTGACCGAGAGCGGTGCGGCCCTGCTCGAGGATGCCCGCGAGCTGCTACGCCAGTGCGAGCGTCTGGACGGCCGGGCCTTGGCATTGATGCGGGGGCAGGAAGCACTGCTGCGGGTAGCCAATGACGAAGCCATGCCCTACCAGCCGGTCATCGACAGCCTAGACGAGCTGTCCACCCGCTTTCCGTTCCTCGAGGTGCAACTGGCCAGCGGTGCTCAGGGGGATGTGGCGCGCAAGCTGGTCGAGCGGCGCGCGGACCTGGGGTTGTTCTTCCATCACGAGCAGATTCCCGCCTCGCTGGAGCGGCGGGCGCTGGGCAGTGTCGAGATGGTCACGGTCTGCGCCGTGGGGCATCCGCTGGCCCGCGAGCAGCGGGTCAGTCGTCAGCAGCTGGCGCGTCATCGGCAATTGCTGATCACGCCCCAGCAAAGCGGTTATCCCGGTGGCGAGGCGATCAGTCCGCAGGTGTGGCGCGCCGACAGCTTCTATTCAATGGCCGAACTGCTGATGCGTGGCCTGGGCTGGGCCTGGCTGCCGCGGCATGTGGTGCAGTATCCGACCTACCAAACGCACATGGTCGAACTGGACAGCGAGTGGCGCCCGCCGGCGCTGGTGGTCGAGCTGGCTTGGCGCCGCGACCAGCCGTTGGGGCCGGCGGCGCAATGGTTGGCCGAGCGCTTCGCCGTGCACCTGCGGGCGATTGGCTGAGGCTCGCCGCTTGCAGGCCTTTTCCTGCGGTTCCTAGTACACTGCGTCGCCATGAACAGAACCCTCTATACCTTGCTGTTTCACCTGGGCCTGCCGCTGGTCGCGCTGCGCCTGTACCTGCGCGCCCGCAAGGCTCCGGCCTACGGCCAGCGCATCGCCGAGCGCTTTGCCTGCAAGCTTGCGCCCATGCGCCAGGGAGGCATCTGGGTGCATGCGGTGTCGGTGGGCGAGAGCATCGCTGCGGCGCCGATGATTCGCGCCCTGCTCAAGGCCTACCCGGACTTGCCCATTACCCTGACCTGCATGACCCCGACCGGGTCGGAGCGGATCCGTGCGATGTTCGCCGAGGAGTCGCGCATTCAGCATTGCTACCTGCCATACGATCTGCCGTGGGCCGCCGGGCGTTTCCTCGATCATGTGCGGCCACGGCTAGGCATCATCATGGAAACCGAGCTGTGGCCAAACCACATTCACCAATGCACCAAGCGCGGCATCCCGGTGGCCTTGGCCAATGCTCGGCTGTCCGAGCGTTCGGCCCGCGGTTACGCGCGCTTTGCCGGGCTGACCGGTCCGATGCTCGCCGAGATGAGCCTGATCGCCGTGCAGACCGAGGTCGAGGCCGAGCGTTTCCGCAGCTTGGGCGCGCGCCCCGAGTGCGTGCAGGTGACCGGCTCGATCAAGTTCGACCTGAAAATCGACGAGCAACTGCAACCACGTGCCAAGGCGTTGCGCGAACAGTGGGGCGCCGAGCAGCGCCCCGTGTGGATCGCCGCCAGTACCCACGAGGGTGAGGATGCGCTGATCCTGGAGGCCCACCGGCAGTTGTTGCAGGTTCATGGCGATGCGCTGCTGATTCTGGTGCCGCGTCATCCGGAGCGTTTCGATGCGGTGTATGCCTTGTGCCGCGATCAGTTCGCCACGGTGCGACGCTCCCTGGGGGCGCCGGTGACCGGCCAGACTGCGGTGCTGTTGGGCGACACCATGGGCGAATTGCTGTTCCTCTACGCATTGGCTGATATCGCCTTCGTCGGCGGAAGCCTGGTGGCTACCGGCGGGCACAACCCACTGGAGCCTGCTGCGCTGGCCTTGCCGGTGGTCATGGGACCGCATGTGTTCAATTTCCTCGAGATCACCGCCATGTTGCGTGAGGCCGGTGCCTTGCAGCAGGTGGATGATGCCGAGGGACTGGCTGGCGCTATACGCCGCTTGATCGAGCTGCCACAGGATGCCCGGCGCATGGGGCTGGCGGGCAAGGCCGTGATGCAAGCCAATCAAGGGGCCCTGGACCGGCTTGTGCAGGCATTGGCGAAATGGCTGTGATGACGCAAAAGGTGGCAAACAGATAGTTCATTTGCGCTGTGCGTGCTGCCTACGCTCCTGTTCAGGACGCCAACAGGCGTGTCGAAGATTGGAGGAGACGCCGCATGTACAGCAGGACACTCACCGCGTTCGGCCTGATGACCGCCTTGTCGGCACAGGCCTCGATCGGTGTGCCGAAGTACCCAAAGTTCATCGAACCGTGGGCCAGCGTGAGCGTGACCTACCCGGATCCAAACGCCAGCATCCAGCACACCGGGGCCTATTTCATCGACGCCCTGAGAGGGCCGCACTTCACTATCGATGGCAATGCCAGTTGGTCGGTGGATGACGACGATCAGGGCAGGTTGGAGATGGTGCCGGAGGTGCTGGGCAAGCATAGCTTCGTTGAGGAGGTCCTCGTGACCTCGGGCGCTCTGGCGTGTAATTTCAGCATCATGTACGACCTGCGGCGTGTCAGGCTTCATGCCGCGTCCATCGGCGAGGCTTACGCCGACTGCAGATCCTCGCTGCATGTCGATGGCGATCACAATGCAATTCGTTTCTTCATGAAGTGATGTGCATCGACAGGCTGTGCCAGCTACTTCACGAGCCGCTCGGCAGGCGTGTCCGTGAAGTAGCTGTAGCGCGTCCTCAAGGTCGCCGCTCGAAGTTCTTTGCCGCCGCGGCTGCCAGGTCGGGTGGGAGGAAGTCCTTGTCCGGGTTGTAGTCGGCTTTCAGATAGCGGCCCAAGTCCTGCAGGTCTTGCGGGCTGAGCGTCCCGGCAGCTTGCTTGAGGCGCAGGTTGTCGAGGATGTAGTCGTAGCGGCTGTTGTTGTAGTCGCGCACCGAGGTGTAAAGCTGGCGCTGGGCATCGAGTACGTCGACGATGTTGCGGGTACCGACCTGGTAGCCGATCTCGGTAGCCTCCAGGGCACTCTGGTTGGAAATGATCGATTGCTTGCGCGCCTGTACCTGTTCCACGTCTGTGTTCACTGCACGGTGCAGGTTGCGGGTGTTCTCCACCACCTGACGACGCAGGCTTTCGCGCTGCTGTTCGCTCTGGCTCAGGCGCTGGTACGCTTCGCGCACTTGGGAACTGGTCAGCCCGCCACTGTAGATCGGGATGTTCAACTGAAGGCCGATGCTGGTCTGCTCCACGTCGCCGCTGTAGCGCCCAAAGGGCGAGGGGTTGGTGAAGCCGAGACTGTCATTGTCGCCTTTTTGGTACTTGGCCACAGCATCGAGCGTCGGGGCGTGGCCGGCCTTGCGCTGGCGCAGGGTTTCCTCGGCGGCGGTCACGGCATGGTTGGTGGCAAGCAGGTTGAGGTTCTGCCGCGCCGCGGTATCGACCCAGGCCTTGGCATCGTTGGGGATTGGCACCTGCACCGGTAGGGTATGGACCACGCCCTGGATCGAGCTGTATTCGCGGTTGGTCAGGGTCACCAGGGCCTCGAAGGCATCCTGTACCTGGCGCTCGGCGATGATCCGGTTGGCCCGGGCGGTGTCGTAACTGGCCTGGGACTGCAGCACGTCGGTCTTGTCCGAAAGGCCGACGTCGAAGCGCTCGTTGGACTGGTCCAGCTGGCGCTTGAAGGCCGCTTCCTCGGCTTTGGTCGAGGCCAGGTTGTCCTGGGCGCGCAGTACCGCGAAGTAGTTTTCGGCGGTTTGCAGAATCAGGTTCTGTTCGGTGGCCGACAGCTCAAGGGCCGCCTGTTCATTGACGGCTTCGGCCGCCTGCAACTGGAACCAGCGGTCGGCACGGAAGATCGGCTGCGCCAGTGTGGCGCTCCAGGAGTTGCCGCTGCGGTTGGACGTGATTGAGGGCTCGTCGATCTTGGTGCGGGTGTTGAGCATCTCGGCACCTGCCGACAGGTTCGGCAGCAGTCCGGCCCGGGCCTGGGGGACCACTTCGCGACGGGCGCCGTAGTCGGCGCGGGCGGCGGCCAGGTCGGCGTTGTTGTCGACCGCCTCCTGGTAAACGCTGACCAGGTCGGTTTTCACCGTCGTGGGCATATCCGCTGCCCAGACCACTGCATTGGACGCACAAGACACGGCTATCGCCAGTGAGAGTTTGCGCAGCATAGGCAATCCTTGAAATGAATTTCTGAACTGTTGAGTATCGAGCGATGGGCCAGTGTAGTGCCGGGCGCACCTGGCAACAATCGCCTGACGTGCCTTTCATCATTCGCCAATCTACACGCTTGGCTTTGCCGACCACTTGAGTCTAGACTGCGCATGTTCTTGTCGGGGTGCCTTGAATCGAAGGCTGAGATCGGATAGTTCCGGATCCCGTTGAACCTGATCAGGTTAGCGCCTGCGTAGGGAACAAGATTGCTCGCTTTCCCGGCGAGATCTTGTGCCAGGTCCGGGATTGTCGAAGCTCAAGCTCAAGGCACTTCTCGCATCCGGCACCACACCGTCCTAGGTGTATCCGCGCCCCTTCAGGTTCTCCCCGACATTCCACGCTGTCTGGAGAGCCTGTGATGAGCCAACAAGAAAAATCGATCCACCTCAGCGAGTCGGCGCAAGTCGACCAGCAGTCCGTGCAACCTTTCCCCCGTTCGCGCAAGGTCTATGTCGAAGGCTCGCGCCCCGATATCCGCGTACCCATGCGCGAGATCAGCCTGCATGACACGCCGACGGACTTCGGTGGCGAGCAGAATGCGCCGGTGCTGGTGTACGACACTTCTGGTCCCTACACCGATCCCAACGTCGTCATCGATGTGCGCAAAGGCTTGGGCGATGTGCGCTCGGCGTGGATCGAGGCCCGTGGCGATACCGTGCGCCTGGATGGCCTGAGCTCGAACTTCGGTCAGCAGCGCCTGAGCGACCCCGAACTGGCCAAGCTGCGTTTTGCCCACGTGCGCAACCCGCGCCGTGCCAAGCCAGGCGCCAACGTCACCCAGATGCACTATGCACGTCAGGGCATCATCACCGCCGAGATGGAATACGTCGCCATCCGCGAGAACATGAAGCTGCAGGAGGCCCGCGCCGCTGGCCTGCTGGACCAGCAGCACGCCGGGCACAGCTTCGGTGCCAGCATTCCCAAGGAAATCACCCCTGAGTTCGTGCGCGAGGAAATCGCCCGCGGCCGCGCGATCATCCCCGCCAACATCAACCACCCGGAGCTTGAGCCGATGATCATCGGCCGCAACTTCCTGGTGAAGATCAACGGCAACATCGGCAACAGTGCCCTGGGGTCCTCGATCGAGGAAGAAGTGGCCAAGCTGACCTGGGGCATCCGCTGGGGTTCGGACACGGTCATGGACCTGTCCACCGGCAAGCACATTCATGAAACCCGCGAGTGGATCATCCGCAACTCGCCGGTACCGATCGGCACCGTGCCGATCTACCAGGCCCTGGAAAAGGTCGGCGGTGTGGCCGAGGACCTGACCTGGGAGCTGTTCCGCGACACCCTGATCGAACAGGCCGAGCAGGGCGTGGACTACTTCACCATCCATGCCGGCGTGCTGCTGCGCTACGTACCGCTGACCGCCAAGCGGGTCACCGGTATCGTCAGCCGTGGTGGCTCGATCATGGCCAAGTGGTGCCTGGCGCATCACAAGGAAAACTTCCTGTACACGCACTTCGATGAGATCTGCGAAATCATGAAGGCCTACGACGTCAGCTTCTCGCTGGGCGACGGCCTGCGTCCGGGCTCGATCGCCGATGCCAACGACGCGGCCCAGTTCGGTGAGCTGGAAACCCTGGGCGAGCTGACCAAGATCGCCTGGAAGCATGACGTGCAGTGCATGATCGAAGGCCCGGGCCACGTGCCGATGCAGTTGATCAAGGAAAACATGGACAAGCAGCTCGAGTGCTGCGATGAGGCGCCGTTCTATACGCTGGGCCCCCTGACCACCGACATCGCCCCTGGCTACGATCACATCACCTCCGGTATCGGTGCCGCGATGATCGGCTGGTTCGGCTGCGCCATGCTCTGCTACGTGACGCCCAAGGAGCACCTGGGCCTGCCGAACAAGGACGACGTCAAGACCGGCATCATCACCTACAAGATCGCCGCGCACGCCGCTGACTTGGCCAAGGGCCACCCGGGGGCGCAGATCCGCGACAATGCCTTGTCCAAGGCACGCTTCGAGTTCCGTTGGGAAGACCAGTTCAACCTCGGCCTGGACCCGGACACCGCCCGTGCGTTCCACGACGAGACGTTGCCCAAGGAGTCGGCCAAGGTCGCGCACTTCTGCTCTATGTGCGGGCCGAAGTTCTGCTCTATGAAGATCACCCAGGAAGTCCGTGAGTACGCAGCCAACCAGCGTATCGAGGCGACGGATGTGTCCGTGGAAGAGGGCATGCGCGAGCAGGCCGAGCGGTTCCGTCAGGAAGGCAGCCAGCTGTACAAAAAGGTGTAACGCATCCCGGCCCCTTCCTGTGGGAGGGGCACATTTTTCTGTGTGGGGCACGGCCCTGTGGGGGCGGGTTTACCTGCGAATGCTGAGTTCACTGACGCATTCGTGGGTAAACCCACTCCCACAGGGCTGTGCCCTTCGTCAGTTTGACTCGGTATCCCCAACAACAACTCTGGTAAGCCCGCCGATGACCACTCCCAGCCACTTCTCCCCCGACCACCCGGTCCCGCACGGGCAGCGCCAATTCGGCGCCCGCGACCTGTTTTCCCTCTGGTTCTCCCTCGGCATCGGCCTGATGGTCCTGCAGGTCGGCGCGCTGCTTGCGCCAGGCCTTGGCCTGGCAGGCTCGGTGCTGGCGATCGCGCTGGGCTCCGCGGTAGGTGTGCTGCTGTTGGCGGCGGCCGGGGTCATCGGCAGCGACACTGGGCTATCGGCCATGGCCACCCTGCGCCTGAGCCTGGGGCGTCATGGCGCGCGTCTGCCGGCGCTGCTCAACTTGTTGCAACTGGTGGGCTGGGGTTCGTTTGAGATCATCGTCATGCGCGATGCCGCCAGCCTGCTCGGCACCCGGGCGTTCGGCGAGGGCAGCGGCTGGAGCAGCCCTCTGCTCTGGACCTTGTGCTTTGGCGCTCTGGCCACTTTGCTGGCGGTGAGCGGCCCACTGACCTTCGTGCGCAAGGTGCTGCGCAAATGGGGTATCTGGCTGCTGCTCGGGGCGTGCCTGTGGCTGACCTGGAACTTGTTCGCCAAGGCGGACCTGGCGGGCCTGTGGCGCCAGGCGGGCGATGGCTCGATGTCACTGGCGGTGGGCTTTGACATCGTCATCGCCATGCCGTTGTCGTGGTTGCCGTTGATCGCCGACTACTCACGTTTCGGCCAGCGAGCCAGCCGCGTGTTCGGCGGTACGGCGCTGGGCTTTTTCATTGGCAATGCCTGGCTGATGAGCCTGGGCGTGGCCTACACCCTGGCCTTCGCGCCGAGCGGTGAGGTCAATGCACTGCTACTGGCCTTGGCGGGGGCAGGTCTGGGAATTCCACTGCTGCTGATCTTGCTGGATGAGTCGGAGAACGCCTTTGCCGACATCCATTCTGCTGCAGTGTCTACGGGTTTGCTGGTGCGCATGAAGGTCGAGCACCTGGCCCTGGCCATCGGCGTGCTGTGCACATTGATCGCCCTGCTGGCGCCGCTGGCGCAGTACCAAAACTTCTTGCTGTTGATCGGATCGGTGTTCGCGCCGTTGTTCGGTGTCGTGCTGATGGACCACTTCGTCATTCGTCGTCGGCAGATGCCGGCGGCGATCAGTGGCTTACACTGGCAGGCGCTGGTCGCCTGGGCGGTGGGGGTGGCGGCATATCACTTCATGGCCAATGTCGCACCGGAGCTGGGAGCGACCCTGCCGGCACTGCTGCTGGCAGGGGTACTGCATGGCCTGCTGAGCCTCAGCCGCGGCCAGGAAACAGCTCGGGCTTGAGCACGCCGTTGAGGCGTGGGTAGGGGATCTTCAGTTCGATGTGGCCCATGGAATAGGGCGCAATGGCATAGACTTCGTACTTGACCACCACCGCACCATAGGTCAGCGCCACGTGCGGGGACTTGCGGAACGGCCAGGTCTTGATGAACTCGGGGTCCTTGTCCATGCCGGTGCTGATCATCCAGGCGCGGTGGGACTCCTCGACCGTCTTCCAGAAGGTTTCCTCCTGACCGGGCAGCAGCATGTCTTGCAGGGTCAGGACCTTGTCCAGCTTGCGCGAATAGTTGATGAACCCGCGCCCCGGCATGCCGTGGGCGCCACCGCTGTCCAGGTAGCTGGACAGTTCGATGATCACCAGCCCGTCATGCTGCTCGCGTACCTTGGCCTGCAGGTAGCTGCTGTTGCGTTTTTCGGCACTGGCCAGGTATTGCTGCTCGTAGGCTTGCAGCGAGGTAGGCGCGGTGCTGCGCTGGTTGTCTTCGGTCAGCTGCAGCAGGCGCTGTTCGACGATGGCGTCGAGCTTGGGCAGGGCCGGGAAATGAATGGTGTCGATGTTCACCAGTGGGCAGTCGCTCTCGCTGCAACCGGGTTTGACGTGTTCCCAGGCGTCGCGCTTGACCTCGAGCGGGGCTCGGTAGTTGGGCTCGAACAGGCTTTGGCAGGCGCCAAGGGCCAATGCCAGCACAGCCACGGAAGTCAGTTTGACAAGCGTCATGATGATCCTTGCAGAACAGATGGAGTCGAGCTTCGACCGTCGGCGCGGCCTTCAGTTCGCCACTAAGCTAACAGAGTAGAGACGCTCTGTCCTGGCCGCCTGAACGGTCATTGGAAAGGGGTGAAACACGACGGCTCGCAGAGTAGGATGGCGCGATGCGGTAAATGAGGTAACGAGGATTCCCATGTCAGATACGTTGAATTCAGTGCCCAAGGCGGTCGAGATCGTCGAGCAGGCCAACTGCTTCCAGGGCTTCTACCGGCTCGACAAGGTGCGCTTGCGCCATGAGTTGTTCGCTGGCGGCATGGGGCGGGAGATCAGCCGGGAACTGTTCGTGCGCCATGATGCGGTCTGTGTGCTGCCATACGATCCTCAGCGTGACGAGGTGGTACTGATCGAGCAGTTCCGCGTCGGTGCTTTGGGCAAGGTCGAGAACCCTTGGCTGATCGAGATGGTCGCCGGGCTCATCGACAAGGACGAGGAGCCCGAGGAGGTCGCCCATCGCGAAGCCCAAGAGGAAGCCGGCCTGACCTTCAGCGCACTGTGGCCCATGACCCGCTACTTCCCGTCGCCTGGAGGCAGTGACGAGTACGTGCACCTGTTCCTGGGGCGCTGCTCCAGCGAAGGCGCCGGCGGGTTGCATGGTCTTGAGGACGAGGGCGAGGACATCCGCGTGCGCGTCTGGTCGTTCGAGGATGCCCTGCAGGCTGTGCGTGACGGGCGTATCTGCAACGCCGCGACCATCATCGGCCTGCAATGGTTGGCGCTGAACCGTGCGGAAGTGCGAGGGATGTGGTCGTGAACCTGTTACGCGAGCGCTATCGGGTCGACCTGGCCGGGCTGCAGGCAGCCTGCGAGGCCAACTACGCCCGCCTGATGCGCCTGTTGCCAGACATGCGCACCACCCAGAGCTCGCGGCGCATCGGCATGACCCAAGGTGACCAGATGCTGGGCGTGCTGGTGCTCGACGTGGTGCTGGCGTGCCCCTACACCACCACCTTGCGCGTGCGTCAGGAACACAGTCTGCCCTGGTTGCCGGTGCCGCATCTGGAGGTGCAGGTGTACCACGATGCACGCATGGCCGAAGTGGTCAGTGCCGAGCATACCCGGCGCCTGCGCAGCATCTATCCCTATCCCAACGCGGCCATGCACCAGCCGGACGAAAAAGCTCAGCTCAACCTGTTCCTGGGCGAATGGCTCAGCCACTGCCTGGCCTGCGGCCATGAGTTGGAAGCCGTTCGCTGAAATGTGACGGCGGTCGGTTTCAGCCCTTTGCTCCGGCCCCTTCGGCATCCCATAATCGCGCTGAATCCGTTCGAGGAGCCGGCCGTTGCCGCAATTCAATCTCCCTCAAGCCTCGGCACCCCTGCAGGTGGTGCAACTGACCGACGCCCACCTGTTCGCGGACGCGGGCGGCACCCTGCTGGGCATGAATACCCGCGACAGCTTGCAGCATGTGGTCGAGCAAGTGCGCGAGCAGCTGCAACCGGACTTACTGCTGTGCACCGGTGATCTGTCCCAGGATGGCAGCGTCGCGTCCTATGAAGCCTTCCGCCAGCTGACTGCGGTGTTGGGTGCGCCGAGCCGCTGGCTGCCGGGCAATCACGATGAGGCCAAGGTGATGGCCGAGTTCGCACAGGGCAGCGACCTGATGCAGGCGGTGACCGATCTGGGCGCCTGGCGCATTGTCATGCTCAACTCGAACGTGCCCGATGCCACCTATGGCTGGCTCGCCGACGATCAACTGGCCCTGCTGGAGCAAGCCCTGGCTGGAGCGGGAGAGCGTCACTGCCTGGTCTGCCTACACCATCAGCCTGTGGACATCGGTTGTGCCTGGATTGCGCCGATCGGTCTGCGCAATGCCGATGAACTGTGGAAGCGACTGCGCAGTTATCCACAGGTAAGGGCAGTGCTCTGGGGACATATCCACCAGCCTTGGGATGAGCGGCGTGAAGGTGTTCGTCTGTTGGCCACGCCCTCGACCTGCATCCAGTTCGCCCCCAACAGTGAGGACTTCCAGGTCAGCGAGGAGCAGCCCGGCTACCGGTGGTTGCGCTTGCATGGCGATGGGCGAGTCGAGAGTGGGTTCGAGCGTGCCCGGGATTTCAACGTACAGCTGGACTTCAACAGTCCGGGGTATTGAGGCTCGGTGTGCTCCTGGTAAGTGCCCGCGAACAAGGTGCAGGCCCCTGGCTGCCTGCGGCGTGAAGAATTTGTTGCGAAAAGCCCGAAGCTGCGCCAAAACCCAGCGAACAGGCTACACTGCGCGTCCCTGCGCCCGCACGGACGGGCGCGCCGCAGTACACTCCGGGGGCAGCATGTCGGGTTCCATCCTTTATATCCATGGCTTCAACAGCTCGCCGCTGTCGAGGAAGGCGCTCCAGCTTGAGGCGGTGATGCAGCAACTGGGCCTGGCCGATCAACTGCGTGTGCCTGCCCTGCATCACCACCCACGCCAGGCCATTGCCCAGCTCGAAGGGGCCATCGCCGAGCTGGGCCACCCTTTGCTGGTGGGCAGTTCGCTCGGCGGCTACTATGCCACCTACCTGGCCGAGCGCCATGGCCTGAAGGCACTGCTCATCAACCCGGCGGTCGGACCGCACCGGCTGTTCGACGGATACCTCGGCACCCAGCGCAACCTGTACACCGACGAGACCTGGGAGCTGACCCTGGACCATGTACACGCCCTGGCCGAGCTGGAGGTGCCGCCCCCCCTGGATGCCAACCGCTATCAGGTATGGTTGCAGACCGCCGATGAAACCCTGGATTATCGCCATGCCGAGCGCTATTACCGAGCTTGTGCCCTGCGCATCCAGGCTGGCGGCGACCACGGTTTCCAGGGCTTCGCCGAGCGCCTTCCGGCATTGCTGGCCCTCGCCGGCATTGCGCGCGGGCAGTATGCGGCGCTCGATTTTTCTGTATTTTGACTTTTTGCATTCACCAGACTGACGACGAGAACCCATGGCCAATCCCAGCGCTAGCGCCTATAACGCAGACGCCATCGAAGTCCTCTCGGGCCTTGACCCGGTCCGCAAGCGGCCGGGCATGTATACCGATACCAGCCGGCCCAACCACCTGGCCCAGGAAGTCATCGACAACAGTGTCGACGAAGCCCTGGCCGGCCACGCCCGTTCGGTACAGGTGATTCTCCACGCCGACCATTCGCTGGAAGTCTGCGACGACGGTCGCGGCATGCCGGTGGACATTCACCCCGAGGAGGGGGTGTCCGGGGTCGAGCTGATCCTCACCAAGCTGCATGCTGGCGGCAAGTTCTCCAACAAGAACTACCAATTCTCCGGCGGCCTGCATGGGGTGGGCATCTCGGTGGTCAACGCCTTGTCCAGCCAAGTCCGCGTGCGCGTCAAGCGCGATGGCACCGAGTACCAGATGACCTTCGCCGATGGCTACAAGGCCAGCGAACTGGAGGTGGTCGGCACTGTTGGCAAGCGCAACACTGGCACCAGCGTCTATTTCAGCCCCGACCCGAAATACTTCGATTCACCTAAGTTTTCCATCAGCCGCCTCAAGCATGTGCTCAAGGCCAAGGCCGTGCTTTGCCCAGGCCTTTTGGTCAGCTTCGAAGACAAAGCCAGCGGTGAAAAGGTCGAATGGCATTACGAGGACGGCCTGCGCTCGTACCTGGTCGATTCGGTCAGCGAGTTCATGCGTCTGCCCGACGAGCCGTTCTGCGGCAGCCTCGCGGGCAACAAGGAGGCGGTCGACTGGGCCTTGCTATGGCTGCCCGAGGGCGGCGACAGCGTCCAGGAAAGCTATGTCAACCTGATCCCCACCGCCCAGGGTGGCACGCACGTCAATGGGCTGCGCCAGGGGCTGCTGGATGCGATGCGCGAGTTCTGCGAGTTTCGCAACCTGCTGCCGCGTGGCGTCAAGCTGGCGCCCGAGGATGTCTGGGAGCGCATCACCTTCGTCTTGTCCATGAAGATGCAGGAGCCGCAGTTCTCTGGCCAGACCAAGGAGCGCCTGTCATCCCGCGAGGCGGCGGCGTTCGTTTCCGGCGTGGTCAAGGATGCGTTCAGCCTGTGGCTCAATGCCCACCCCGAGCTGGGCATGCAATTGGCGGAGCTGGCCATCAGCAACGCCGGGCGTCGTCTGAAGGCGAGCAAGAAAGTCGAACGCAAGCGTATCACCCAGGGGCCGGCGCTGCCTGGCAAGCTGGCCGACTGTGCAGGCCAGGACCCGATGCGTGCCGAGCTATTCCTGGTCGAGGGTGACTCGGCCGGCGGTTCGGCCAAACAGGCGCGTGACAAGGAGTTCCAGGCGATCCTGCCCCTGCGCGGCAAGATC
The DNA here is from genome assembly GCF_001808425.1 of Pseudomonas sp. HMSC08G10. Taxonomy (NCBI): domain Bacteria; kingdom Pseudomonadati; phylum Pseudomonadota; class Gammaproteobacteria; order Pseudomonadales; family Pseudomonadaceae; genus Pseudomonas; species Pseudomonas sp. HMSC08G10. The sequence goes on from NZ_KV793283.1 coordinate 124,133, forward strand.
CTCAACACCTGGGAAGTCGATGGTGGCGAAGTCCTCGCCAGCCAGGAGGTGCACAACATCGCCGTGGCCATCGGGGTCGATCCGGGCGCTGCGGACCTGTCGCAGTTGCGCTACGGCAAGATCTGCATCCTCGCCGACGCCGACTCCGACGGTCTGCATATCGCCACGCTGCTATGTGCCTTGTTCGTTCAGCACTTCCGCCCGCTGGTGGAAGCCGGTCATGTGTACGTGGCCATGCCACCGCTGTATCGCATCGACCTAGGCAAGGAAATCTACTACGCCCTCGACGAGGCGGAACGCGACGGCATCCTGGACCGCCTGGTGGCCGAGAAGAAACGTGGCAAACCGCAGGTCACCCGATTCAAGGGGCTGGGCGAGATGAACCCACCGCAGTTGCGCGAGACCACCATGGATCCGAACACCCGGCGCCTGGTCCAGCTGACCCTGGACGATGTGCAGGGCACCACCGAGATCATGGACATGCTGCTGGCCAAGAAGCGCGCCGGCGATCGCAAGAGCTGGCTGGAGACCAAGGGTAATCTCGCCGAGGTACTGGTTTGACCCGCCTGATTGCAGCGGTCTGCCTGCTGTTGGTCGCCTTGCCGAGCCTGGCGGCCAACTGGCCTGAGCTCAAGATGAGCGAGGAACACCCGGTCGATGGCATGCGCGGTGGCAACCTGTCGGGCCTGGCCTGGTGCCGTGGGGCCTTGTGGACGGTGTCCGACCGGGACGACGACCGCATCTACCGCCTCGACCAGCAGGACCGGACCTGGCGTGCCCAGCCACTGACGTTCACCCCGCCACCGGTGCCGGAGAGCGGCCTGCCCTGGGGATTGAAGTCGCGTAATTGGGCGGCCTCTTATATCCGCGGCGGCGAGCTGGACTTCGAGGGCATCAGCTGTGATCAGGCCGGCAACTTCTACCTGATCAGCGAAGCCCATGCCGCGGTGTTGCAACTGCCTGCCGATGGCGAACCGCGCTGGTTGAAGATCGACCCGGCCATGGTGCGCCAGGCGCGTGCCAGCGGCATGCTGCTGCACTTCAATGCACTGTTCGAAGGGCTGGCAGTCCACCCGTCCGGGGATCGTCTGTGGCTGGCGGCCGAGCGGGAGCGACGCGGTCTGCTGCTGGTAGAACGCCAGCAGTCGGTCTGGAACTGCGCACGCAGCTGTGTGTTGCTCAGCGAGGCGGGCGTCGAAATGCAGCCCAAGCAAATGCCCAATCCGCAGGCCATGGCGCGGGACTTCTCCGACCTGGCGTGGTACGAGGGCAAACTGTACACCCTTGAACGCAACGCCTATCGCATCTGCCGCCGTGACAGCGAGAGCGGGCAGGTCGAGCGCTGCTGGTCGTTCGCCGCCGATGCCTTGGTTGAATCGCGCCGCTACGACCAACCGTATGGGCTGGCCGAGGCGTTGGTGATCGACGCCAAAGGTGCCTGGGTGGGTGTGGACAACAACAACGGCGACCGTGCCGATGGTGAGGCTCGTCCAATCGTCTGGCGTTTCGCGGCCCCTGAAGGTGGCTGGAACGCCAAGCCTTAGGCTTGCCGGCTGATTTGAATTTACCCGGCGCGGCGGTAGTTGCCGTCGCGCCAGAACCTGAAATGACGAGGCCCGCATGAGCGACTCACTGGAACTCAGTCTCGAAGGCGTCGAACGCCGCTCCTTGGCTGACTTCACCGAACAGGCCTACCTCAACTACTCCATGTACGTGATCATGGACCGTGCCTTGCCGCATATCGGCGACGGTCTGAAGCCGGTGCAACGACGCATCGTCTACGCCATGAGCGAGTTGGGGCTCGATGCCGATGCCAAGCACAAGAAATCGGCGCGCACCGTCGGTGACGTGCTCGGCAAGTTCCACCCCCATGGCGACTCGGCCTGCTACGAGGCCATGGTGCTGATGGCCCAGCCATTCAGCTACCGCTATACCCTGGTCGATGGCCAGGGCAACTGGGGTGCGCCGGACGATCCGAAGTCATTCGCCGCCATGCGTTACACCGAGGCGCGCCTGTCGCGTTATTCGGAGGTGTTACTCAGCGAGCTGGGCCAGGGCACTGTCGACTGGGTGCCGAACTTCGATGGCACGCTCCAGGAGCCTGCCGTGTTGCCGGCGCGCCTGCCGAACATCCTGCTCAACGGCACCACCGGCATCGCCGTGGGCATGGCCACCGACGTGCCACCACACAACCTGCGTGAAGTCGCCAGCGCTTGCGTGCGCCTGCTCGACGAGCCCAAGGCGACCATCGAGCAACTGTGCGAGCACATCCAGGGGCCGGACTATCCGACCGAAGCCGAGATCGTCACGCCGCGCGCCGAGATCCTCAAACTCTACGAGAGCGGCCGTGGCTCGATCCGCATGCGTGCCGTGTACCGGGTAGAAGACGGCGACATCGTGGTGACGGCCCTGCCGCACCAGGTCTCCGGTGCCAAGGTGTTGGAGCAGATCGCCGCGCAAATGCAGGCCAAGAAGCTGCCGATGGTCGCCGACCTGCGCGATGAGTCGGATCACGAGAACCCCTGCCGTATCGTCATCATCCCGCGTTCGAACCGGGTGGATACCGACGAACTGATGCAGCATCTGTTCGCCACCACGGACCTCGAGAGCAGCTATCGGGTCAACGTCAACATCATCGGTCTGGACGGCCGGCCGCAGCTGAAGAACCTGCGTGCCTTGCTGCTCGAATGGTTGGAGTACCGCATCGGTACCGTCCGCCGCCGCTTGCAGCACCGTCTGGAGAAGGTCGAGAAACGCCTGCACCTGTTGGAAGGCTTGCTCACTGCGTTTCTCAACCTGGATGAAGTCATCCACATCATTCGCACCGAAGACCAGCCTAAGCAGGCTCTGATCGCTCGCTTCGACCTCACCGAGGTTCAGGCCGATTACATCCTCGAGACCCGCCTGCGTCAGCTGGCGCGCCTGGAAGAGATGAAGATCCGCGGCGAGCAGGACGAGCTGCTTAAGGAACAGGCCAAGCTGCTGGCGCTGCTGGGCAGCGATGCCAAGTTGCGCAAGCTGGTGCGCAGTGAGCTGATCAAGGATGCCGAGACCTACGGCGACGACCGCCGCTCGCCGATCGTCGAGCGAGCTGAGGCCAAGGCACTCTCGGAAAACGAGCTGATGCCGACCGAGCCTGTTACCGTCGTGCTTTCCGAGAAGGGCTGGGTACGCTGCGCCAAGGGGCATGACATCGATGCCACAGGCCTGTCCTACAAGGCCGGTGATGGCTTCAAGGGAGCTGCCGCGGGCCGCTCCAATCAGTACGCCGTGTTCATCGATTCCACCGGGCGCAGCTATTCGCTGGCTGCCCACAGCTTGCCTTCGGCACGTGGCCAGGGTGAACCGCTGACCGGTCGTCTGACGCCGCCACCGGGCGCGAGCTTCGAATGCGTGCTGCTGCCTGATGACGATGCGCTCTATGTGGTAGCTTCCGACGCCGGCTACGGCTTCGTGGTCAAAGGTGAAGACCTGCAGGCGAAGAACAAGGCCGGCAAAGGGCTGCTCAGTCTGCCCAACGGCGCCAAGGTCATGACTCCAAGGCCGGTGACGGACCGGGAGCAGGACTGGCTGGCTGCGGTGACGACCGAAGGTCGCCTGCTGATCTTCAAGGTCAGCGATCTGCCGCAATTGGGCAAAGGCAAGGGCAACAAGATCATCGGCGTGCCCGGTGATCGGGTCGCCAGCCGTGAAGAGTTTGTCACTGACCTTGCGGTAGTGAGTGAGGGGGCGACCCTTGTATTGCAAGCGGGCAAGCGTACGCTATCTCTCAAGCCTGACGATCTTGAGCATTACAAAGGCGAGCGGGGACGGCGTGGCAGCAAGCTGCCTCGTGGCTTCCAGCGCGTGGATGGCATGGCGGTTGAACGCCCTGAGTGAACCGGCTGTCTGTCTGAAGCGGCAATTACAGCGTCATTTCAGGCAGAAATGCTGGAGTCGGGCGATTATTTCGCGGATGATAGTGCCCTTGCGGTACCGGCGTGGCCGTGTGCCCGTAAGAATCTACATGAGTATCACTGCGGTTTGCCCCTGGGCGACCGCTTGGATGGGATGAATGAAATTTCTGCGCCTTCCATTTGCGCTGTTGATGACAGGTCTGCTGGGACTGAGCGGATGCAGCATGCATCAGCCGGTAGCCTTGTATCAGCTGGACAGCGGTGATCCAGGCCAGCCCTCGCAGAGCGCCGGCATGGCGGTTGTGCTCGGCCCGGTATCGGTCGCCGATTACCTGCAACGTGAAACCTTCCTGCAGCGTCAGCCTGATGGCAGCCTGACCTCGGCGACCGACGGTCGTTGGGCCGGCAGTTTGTCCTCGGACATCGACCAGTTGCTGGTTCGCCAATTGGCCTGGCGTCTGGACAGCCAGCGCGTGGTCCTGGCCCCGGCGACCGCCGGTTTCAATCCTGACGTGCAAGTGTTGCTGTCGATTACCCGCCTGGATTCGGGCAAGAACCAGCCGGCGATTCTCGACGCCCAGTGGCGCCTGCTCGATCGTCGCGGCAAGGTACGGGATAACCGTATCGTTCACCTGGAGCAGCCACACGAGGGCTCCGAGGCGTCCCAGGTGCAGGCCCAGGGGCAATTGCTGCAGAAGCTGGCCGAGCAGCTCAGTGTTGCGGTCAAACCGCTGGCTAACCAGCCGGCAATTGCTGAAGAGACCCCGCCTCAACGCAAGTCCGCCCCGGTTCAAGTCAAGAAGGGGCCTGAGAAGCCAAAGATTCCGATGGCCTCGCCGATTCGGACCGACATGGAGGTCTACCGGTTCTAAACCGATAGACACAAAAAAGCCCGCAGCGATGCGGGCTTTTTTTTGCTTCGTGAAGTGCTGGTGATTCGAGCTGTTGGAACGGTTGCGAATTAGGGGGCTGTTGTGCGGAGCCTCGCAGGTTGAGCCAGCTCCTACGGTGCGCTGGCTCGGCCCCAATCGTTCCTGAAGCTCAGGCCCGGCGCTCGTGCATGCGCGCCAACTGGCGCTCGAGCATGGACGGGTAGGGCTCCATTAGTCGCTCAACGCAGCAGGCGCCTTCGGGGCTGGCTATCGGGCGGATGCGAGCTCGTTGACGAATCAGTCCATCATCGCTGATCTTGCGTTCCACCAGCAGCAAGTTACGGCTGTGCTGCGAGAGCGCCAGGGCATCCTGGGCTTTTTCGGTCATCAGCAGGTCGACCTGCTCCAGACCCTGCAGGTCGTCCGCCAGGACCAAGCCCAGCTGCAGTTGCAGGGTGATGCCACTGTCGGCCACCTCGATCTGCAAGGCATGGCCCAGCGCCCGTAGCAATTCGCCGCAGCAGATGGCATTGGTCAGGTAATCCTCGCCACAGTCGCGACTGTGGAACAGCAGCAGGGTGCTGCCATCGTTGAGGGTGTAGGTCTCGCCGTCATACAGCGATGCGGCCTGCTCCAGGCAGTCGCGATAGCGCTCCAGCAACTCGGTCAGGCGTGTGCGGGGCAGGCGGCGCAGTTGCTCCTGGGAGCCCAGTTGCACGGCGAGCACGGCGCTGTACTGCGGCTCGTCGGACACCGCAGCGACGGGCTTGGCGTGGCTGTCCTCGGCGTCGATCAGACCGGCGAAGGCATCATCGTCCTCGTCGTCTTCAGTTGCAATCTTGGCTTTTGCCGTGGCCTTGGGGGCGGCGGCGACTTCGTCCAGGTCCTCGAAATCTTCTTCGATTTCCTCCGGTTCTGGCGGCGGGGGTGGTGCCAGGCGGGTGTGCAACTGACGCGCCAGGTCGCCGATCTCGTCCTGACGATCGGTGGCAGGGGTATAGGGATGCGGGTCACGCAGCCACACGCGCAACTGCAAGAGCGGCGTCGTGATGTGACGGCCCAGGCGCAGGCTCAGGGCCAGTGCCAAGGCCAGCAGGATGCCGCCGAGGATACCCATGCTCTGCAGGCTGATGGTCATCGGCTGCTGGAACTGGCTCATGTCCAGGCTGATGCGCAGTTGCCCGGCGGTCACGTCCTGGAAGGTGATCTTGGTCTGGTAAAGCCCTTCAGCCTCGCCCAGCAGTCCGTTCTTCGGCCGCTGGCCGGCTTCGGCCAGCATGCGGTTGTCCACGCTGTAGATGGCCGCATGGGCCACCAGCGGATTCTTCACCAGATTGCCCAGCAATACGTTGAGGCTGAGGATGTCGTTCGACACCAGCAGCTCGGTCGCCGAGTTGGCGGTCTGGATGGTCAGGCTCTGGCCGAGGGCGTCGGCCTGCTCATGCATGGCCTGCCGGAACTGCAGACCCATGACGCAGGCATAGATCACCAGCGCCAGGGCCACCAGGAAAATATTGTGGCTGGCGATGCGCAGAGCCAGCGGAACGCGACGCTGGCGCAGGGCTCGGAAGATCATCAGGAAGAAGTTATCAGGTTTGACTGGCGTGGGCCGGTTCACAGAGCGCGGCTCTTTATGGCGAAAAAGGTGTTGCGCAGTATAGCGAGCCGTGTTTTGTCGGCAAAGTATCGGTAGCGCCCGATGGTCACGGAAAATCGGTAGAATGCGCATTTTTCATCGAAGTCGGAGCCCGGTCTTGCGCGAAATCGTCCTGATCAACATCACTGGTGAAGACCGTCCCGGTCTCACTGCGGCCATCACTGGCGTCCTGGTCCAGGGCGGTGTGAACATTCTCGACATCGGCCTGGCGGTGATGCATGGCACCCTGTCCTTCGGCATTCTGGTCGATATCCCGGACAACGAAGTGGCCACCAACTTGCTGCAGAGCGTTCAGGCCAAAGCTCATGCGCTGAACCTGCAGGCCCGCTACACGCCCATTTCCGAGGCCGACTACCAGCATTGGGCCGACAGTCAGGGCGAGGCACGCCATATCGTGACGTTGCTCAGCCGCAAAGTGACACCGGAGCAGTTGCAGCGGGTCAGTGCTGTGATCAGCCAGTACGGCCTGACCATCGAGCGCATCGAGCGCCTGTCCGCTCGGGTGTCGCTGGATGCCTCCTGCGAGAAGAGCAAGGCCAGCCTCGAAATTTCCGTACGCGGCGAGCCGAGTGATTCCCAGGCCCTGCGCGCGGACTTCTTCGCCCTGGCCGAGGAGCTGAGCGTCGACATCGCCTTCCAGAAAGATGACCTGTTCCGCCGCAACCGGCGCCTGGCCGTGTTCGACATGGACTCGACGCTGATCGAGGCTGAAGTGATCGACGAACTGGCCAAGGCCGCCGGGGTGGGCGAGCAAGTGGCGGCGATCACCGAGCGCGCCATGCGCGGTGAGTTGGATTTCCGTGCCAGCTTCAAGGAGCGCATGGCCTTGCTCAAGGGCTTGGATGTTGGCGTGCTGGACCAGATCGGCGCTTCCCTGCGCCTGACGGAGGGGGCCGAGCACCTGTTCGCCGAGCTCAAGCGCCTGGGCTACAAGACAGCGATCTTGTCTGGTGGCTTCTCCTACTTCGCCAAGCAGGTGCAAGCGCGCCTGGGCATCGACTATGTCTTTGCCAACGAACTGGAAGTGGTCGACGGCAAGGTCACCGGCGTCGCCGTTGAGCCGATCGTCGATGCGCAGCGCAAGGCCGATCTGCTGCAGCAACTGGCGAGCGAAGAAGGCCTGCAGTTGGAACAGACCATTGCCGTGGGTGATGGCGCCAACGACCTGCCGATGCTGTCGCTGGCCGGCCTGGGCGTGGCTTTCCGCGCCAAGCCGCTGGTGCGCCAGTCGGCCAAGCAGGCAATCTCCACCCTGGGGCTCGATGGCGTGCTGTACTTGCTGGGGCTACGTGATCGCGACGCGCGTAGCTGAGGTTGGCGCCTACTGACGTAGCACCATGAAAAAGGCCCCGCCTGTGCGGGGCCTTTTTTCGTGGCGATGACTCAGGCTTGGGCAGGCTGTGCGAGCAACTCGCCCATACGTACCGCAGAGCCTGCACCCAGGCTTTGCGCCCACTTCACCTGCTCTGGGCCAAAAAGCACGATTGCGGTCGAACCCAGCTTGAAACGGCCCAGTTCGGCGCCTTTCTCCAAGTGGATAGGGGCACGGCTGCCTTCGTCGTAGCGGAAGGTCTTGAGTTCACGCTTGGGTGGCGTGACCAGGCCTGCCCAGACCGTCTCGATCGAGGCCACGATCATTGCGCCGACCAGCACTACAGCCATCGGGCCACGCTCCGTATCGAACAGGCAGACTACACGCTCGTTGCGGGCGAACAGCTCGGGTACGTTCTCGGCAGTGGTCTGGTTGACCGAGAACAGCCGGCCTGGCACGTAGACCATTTCTCGCAGGGTGCCGGCCAGTGGCATGTGCACGCGGTGGTAGTCCTTGGGCGACAGGTAGATGGTGGCGAACTCCCCCCCCATGAAGGGCGCGGCCAGGGCGGGATCGCCGCCAAGCAGTTCCAGGGCACTGAAACTGTGCCCTTTGGCCTGGAAGATACGGCCATGCTCGATCGGGCCGAGCTGGCTGACGGCACCATCGGCCGGGCACAGGATGGCGCCTGGGGTTTCGTCCAGCGGGCGGGCGCCTGGCTTCAGGGCGCGGGTGAAGAAGGCGTTGAAATGTTCGTAGGCGGTCAGGTCTTCGACCAATGCCTCGGACATGTTCACCTGGTAGCGCTTGGCGAACCAGGCGGTGAAGGCGTTCTTGAACCAGCGGGCGCGGCATTCGGCGACGCAGCCGGCCAGCCGCGAGAGCAGGTGATGCGGCAGCAGGTACTGGCTGATGATGAACAAACGGGATTTCATTGGGTTTCCTTGGAATTTCAAACTTCTACAGGCGTGTCCGGATGGTTGCCCCATTCGCCCCAAGAGCCGGCGTAGGCCTTCACTCGTGGATAGCCGAGGGCTTTGGCCACCAGATAGGTGAAGCCGGAACGATGGTGGGTCTGGCAGTGAGTGATCACTTCCTTGTCCGGGGTGATGCCGAGTTGTTGCAGGATGTCGGCCATGTCCGAGCGGATGCGCAGGTGGTCGTTCAGGTCCATGCCTGCGGTCCACTCGAAGTTGACCGCGCCGGGAATGTGCCCGCCTTTGGCGGCCAGGACTTTCTCACCTTTGTACTCGCCGGGGCTGCGGGCGTCCCAGATGGCCAGGTCCGCCGCGCCCAGTCGGCTTTGCAGGTATTCGCGGGTGGCGGTGGGCTCTGCATGCAGTTGCAGGTTGACCGGGCTGCCGCCGCTTGGCGGGATTTCAACGCTGAGCTTGTCAGCGGGCCAGGCCTGGATGCCGCCATTGAGGTAGTGGTAACGCGTGTGCCCGATGACATCGAGCAGCCAGATGAAGCGCCCGGCCCAGCCGCCCCCTTCATCGTCGTACACCACATAGACCGCATCGTCCCGGTGCTCGAGTTCACCGAACAGCTTCTCCAGGTCAGCCCGCGCCGGCAGCAACCCAGGTGCCGGTGGTTGTCCCAGCTGGGTGCGCTTGGGATCGACGAACCGGGCGCCAGGGATGTGCCCGCTGCCATAGCGATTGACGCTGGTCAGGTCGACGAGGATCAGCTGTGGCGAATCCAGGCGCGCGAGCAGGTCGGCCGGTTCGATCACCAGGGGCAAGCCGGAAAAGTCAGTCATCCACGATCTCCAGGGTGGAATAGAGGAGGCGATTGTAGCCTAAGGCTCAAGCGTTGCGGTTGGTAAAGGCCGACAGGGCACGCTCGGTGCATTGGGCTGTCTTGCCGAAAGCCTGCACGCTGACATCGGCCATGGGCCTGCCGCCTTGGTCGGCGATCATCAGCATCGTCACCTGGCCGTTGACTGCCAGCGAGCGCAGCAACAGATGCTCGCTGGACAGCAGTGCTCGCAAAGGAGTTGGCAGCAAGGCCGAGAACTGGGCGTGGTTCTCCGGCGTCAGGCGCAGTTGCGCCGCCTGGCCCATCAGCCGTTGCAACAATTTGCTCTGGTTCAGCGGCAGCACCAGCGAGGCTGCCTCCGGGGGCAGACCTGCGGTCTGCTGAACGCGCAGGCATTCATTGGGTCTGTCGAGCGCCAGCAACATGACCCGCTGCATGCCGCAGGCCAGGAGGGCTTCGCGCGCCTGGGTGCTCAGGTGCAGGATGGTGGTGAACGGGCTGGGTTGGACCAGCAACTCTCCACAGATTTTGCGCCAGTGCTCCAGATCCTTACTGGTGGGTGGCTCAGGTGCGAGCATGTCCGGATGCGGTCGCCGCTGGTGCCAGGGCCAGAGCAGCGCTTCGGCGGGATGGAAGAGGGCGTGCCGGGCGTGGTGCCGGGCACTGGCTGCCGCTTGCTGGTGAACCTGTTGCTGGACATCATCGAGCGAGGTTTGCAGGTACAACGCCGTCAGCAACTGCCAGCGCAGCAGGTGAGGATTGTCCCAGCCCACCTGCGCCGCCAGAGCCAGTCCGTTGGCCAGCAGCACGGTGTTGGCCGGTTGGTTGAACCAGCGGCGCAGCCCGGGCTCTTCATCCAGACGCTGTTGCTGGGTGAAGGCATCCTGCTCGCGCGCGATGGTCAGGATCTGGGCCAATTGTTCGCGCTCATCGAGCAGCAGGCGATAACCCTGGGTCACCCAGCCGGGCAAGCGCCATTGTTCGGCCATGGCTTGGCACAGGGTCACGATGCGTACGCCGAACAGTGCCTGCTCGACTTCGGCAGCCTCCTCACCCTTGTGGATGACTCGCAGCTCCCAGGCATCGAGCAATTTAGGGTAGGCCAAAGCCAGGGGCCACAGTGGCGACAGGAACAACAGGCTGCCCCAATGGATCTCTTGCCACAACCGGGCCAGGCGGCTGGCGAACAGGCCACTGGCCTGCTGGGCAGCGTGCTGGCTGATCAACAGGAACTGACGCAGTACTGGCGGAATATCTTCGCCGGGGACGGCAGGCAGACGTGCCAGCAGGCTCGCGGTGCGGGCCAGGCCTAGGCGATTGAGGGCGACTTCCAGGCTTTCGGCGGGTTCGGCCTGGCTGGCGTTAGCCGGATGGTTCGCCTCGCGCATCACCGAAAGCACCAGCGCTGGGCTATCCTGCATCAGTTCGGCGATGTCGCGCAAAGAGCGCCGGCTATCGTTGATGGCGGCCAGTACCCGGTCATGACTCTCCTTGGGTACTGGCAGGCGGATGCCATCGAGCAGTTTTACCCAGGCATCGAGCGTGGGTGGAATCTGGCTTGGTACCTTAGCGTCCATTGGCATTTTGACATCAGTCCGAACTGGCTTTTCGCATTTTGTGCCTATAGTCTGGCGCAGTTCTGTCGATAAGTAGAAGAAGAGTTTTAAAGCTCCCGCCCCTGACCCTGACCACCACAGCAAGTGCTTTGAACCTATGGCTAAAATTATCGGCATCATCGTCGTATTCGCGAGCGTGCTCGGCGGCTACGTGCTATCCCACGGCAAGATCGCAGCGCTGATCCAGCCGTTCGAAGTGCTGATCATCGGCGGTGCGGCCTTCGGTGCGTTCCTTCAGGCCAACCCTGGTCACATGACCATGCATGTGATCAAGAAGTCGCTGAAGATGTTCGGCACCCGTTTCACTCACACCTTCTACCTGGAGGTGCTGGGCCTGGTCTACGAGATCCTCAACAAGAGCCGCCGCGAAGGCATGATGGCCATCGAGGGTGATATCGAAGAGCCAGCCGCCAGCCCCATCTTCGCCAAATACCCGGCCGTTCTGGGTGACGAGCGCATGACCGCGTTCATCTGCGACTACCTGCGCATCATGTCCACTGGCAACATGGCGCCCCACGAGCTCGAAGGTCTGTTCGACATGGAGCTGCTGAGCCTAAAGGAAGAGCTTGAACATCCGTCCCATGCCGTGACGAGCGTCGCTGATGCCATGCCGGGCTTCGGTATCGTCGCGGCGGTACTGGGTATCGTGGTGACCATGGCTTCCTTGGGCGAGGGCGACCAGAAGTCCATCGGCCTGCACGTGGGCGCGGCGCTGGTGGGTACTTTCTTCGGTATTCTCGCGGCATATGGCTTCTTCGGCCCGCTCTCCAATGCCCTGCGTCACGACGCCAAGGAAGAGATCAACGTCTACGAGGCGATCAAGGCCTCGCTGGTCGCCTCGGCGTCCGGCATGCCGCCGTCGCTGGCCGTGGAGTTCGGGCGCAAGGTGCTGTACCCGTCGCACCGTCCAAGCTTTGCCGAGCTGGAACAAGCGGTCCGCGGTCGCTAAGCCATGGAGAACAATCAGCCCATCATCGTCAAGCGCGTCAAGCGCTATGGCGACGGCCACCATGGTGGCTCCTGGAAGATCGCCTTCGCCGACTTCGCCACCGCGATGATGGCGTTTTTTCTGGTGCTCTGGCTGCTGTCCACGGCCACGCCTGAACAGAAACTCGCCATCGCTGGCTATTTCAAGGACCCGATAGGCTTCTCCGAGAGCGGCACCCCCTACGTCATCGACCTGGGTGGTTCGCCACAACTGGCGCCGGAGAAAACCATCAATCCGGAAGAAAAATCCGAGCCGACACCTGACACCCACATCCAGCTGGACAAGGACAAGGTCGAGACCTTGGCCGAGCAGGTCGAGCAGGAGCGCTTGCAGTTGTTGCTGCAGGAACTGCAGAACAAGGTCGAGGAGAACCCGCAACTGCAGAAGTTCAAGGACCAGATCCTGTTCGAAATCACCCAGGACGGCCTGCGCATCCAGATCATGGATGCCGAGAACCGGCCGATGTTCGACCTGGGCAGTGCGCGCCTGCAGCCGTACTTCGAGGACATCCTGTTGGCCATGGCCGACACCATCAAGGCGGTGCCGAACAAGATCAGCATCAGTGGTCATACCGATGCCAAGCCCTATGCCGGTACTGGCGAATTCGGCAACTGGGAACTGTCGGCCAACCGCGCCAATGCCGCGCGACGTGCGCTGGTCGCCGGGGGGTACCCGGATGAGCAGGTGGCACGAGTGGTGGGTTACGCCTCGTCGTCGCTGTTCGATCGCAAGGACCCGTTCAACCCGGTCAACCGACGTATCGACATCATTGTCCTGACCAAGAAGGCCCAGCGCACCATCGAAGGCGAGCAGGGCACGCCACAGGCCCCGCCGGCGACAGAACAGGCTCCGGCCAATGGTGCGCCGGGGGCGGCTACCCCGGCCGCGCCGGGCCCGGGCGATACGGCTGAGGCACCGATGCAGCCGCGTGAGCTTCGCCAGAAGCTGAACATCTTCGAAGATGGTGTGTTGAAAATGGACAATACCCAGGAGTGAGACCTGGGCTGGGCCAGTCCACATAAGGCCGCGCCTGCAATCGCTGCAGGCGTGGCCTTGTCTTGTCTGGGAGCTGTTCGGCAGGCCTGCGCTGGATGACTCAGTAGGTGTCTTGCGGCAGGCTGGCGATGATCGAGCGGTAGCTGTTCATCCGCTGTGGCTTGATGCGCCCGTCATCCAGGGCCTGGAGCAAGGCGCAGCCGGGTTCACGGTCGTGTTTGCAGTCGCGGAAGCGGCAGTGGCCGAGCAGTTCGCGGAACTCGATGAAGCCGCCCTCGACATCGTCGCGGCTGACATGGCCCAGGCCGAATTCGCGGATGCCGGGTGAGTCGATCAGATCACCACCGTTGGGGAAATGGTACAGGCGGGCCGTGGTGGTTGTGTGTGTGCCCTGTCCAGACCATTCGGACAGATCGCCCACACGAGTCCTGACCTCCGGCAATAGGCTGTTGACCAGCGATGACTTGCCGACTCCCGACTGGCCGACGAACACGCTGATGTGCTTGTCCAGCGTCTGCTGCAAACGCTGCATGCCCTCGCCCTGATGAGCCGAAACCTCCAGAAGGGGATAACCCAGGTCGCGGTAAACCGCCAGGAGGGCCTCGATGGTCGGGCCGTTCTGCTCATCGATCAGGTCGGCCTTGTTCAGCAGCAGAAGAGGGCGGATGCCTGCGTGTTCGGCGGCGACCAGGTAGCGGTCGATCAGGTTGGCCTGGGGTTCGGGGGCGGGAGCGAAGACGATCACGATCAGGTCGACATTCGCCGCCACCGGCTTGAGCTGGCCGTGATTGTTCGGCCGGCACAGCTCGGCGGAGCGGGGCATCTGCGCGACGATCACACCATTGCCCTGGTTGCCCGCTCGCCATACCACCCGATCGCCAGTGACCAGTGCCGGTAAATTGGCTCGCAAATGACAGCGAAACACCTGGCCCTTGGCCTCGCCATCCTGCGCCTCGACCTCCACCTGCACGCCGAAGTGAGCGATCACCAGCCCCAGCTGTTCAGGGCCTAGATCACCCCCTTCCAGCTCCTGCAGGGCGTGTTGCTCACGTTTGGCGGCGCGAGCGGCGCGCTCGCCTTGGATTTTTTCGATGCGCCAGTTTTGGCGACGGTTGAGCTGGCGTTTGGCCATGGAGGTTCCGTGTCGGCGGGGCAGAAGGAAAAACGGCTGGCAGTTTAGCACGCCGAAAGCCCTCGCCTTATTCGGTTACGGTTTCGCGGCCAAATGCACGGCGAAAGCTGCTATTTCTATAGAAATGACTACATATATAGAGAGGGTGAAAAAAATCAGGGAAACACCCATCCGGCGCTAAGCTTCCGGCGGGTATGGAGTTTCCCTAGGCATCTAATTGCCATTGTGCGACGATGCCGCCCTGCACCAGAAGCTGGCACCTTGCCGCTGTGCAGATTCGATACGCAGGATTTCCAAATGATGGCCTGCCACGCAATGACCAAGGAGCGGGGAAGGCCGCGATATTGTGCCTGATGGACATGCTGATTAGAGTTTTCTACGGTGATAACCCAGCGTTTCTCTGCGTGCCCAGGAGCATGGGTGATCGCATTCCTTCGCAGCGTTTCCTGAGTACGGCGGCTGGCCTGGGATCGGAGGTATTGCATTGGAGGTCGGGCGTTTGAGCATTCGTCCATCATTGGGACCTGATGCAGAAGGTGGCGCGGACGCGCCCTTGGTCTCCGTGCTCGTGCCTTGCTACAACCGCGAGCTGTACATCGAGGAAGCACTGCTGAGCATCCTTGAACAGGATTACCCGAATTTCGAGCTGATCGTCGTCGACGACGGCTCGCAAGATGGCAGTGCCCAGCGGATCGAAGCCTTGCGCGAGCGTTATGGTTTCCAGTTTTATTGCCAGCAGAATCAGGGTGTGAGCGCGGCACTCAACACAGCGCTCAAGTATGCACGCGGTCAGTACATTGCGACCCCGGACTCCGACGATGTCATGTTGCCAGGCCGTCTGGCGCTGCAGGTCGCCTACCTTGAGCAACATCCCGAAGTCGGATGCGTCGGCGCCGGGGTTGTGTATGTGGATGCCAATGGCCGGCGCTTGAAAGCCGAGAAGTGCAAGCCGATACGCGCTTTCAGTTTTTCCGAGTTGCTGGCCACTGCCCGTGCGGTTGGGGCGCCGGTGGCCATGTACCGACGCGAGGCTATGGATCGTGTCGGTGGTTACGACCCGCAGATTCGTATCCAAGACTTCCAGATGACCCTGAAGATCGCCTATCTGGGTTACCGCGTGGATATTCTGCCTGACCTGGTGACGCTGTATCGCAAGCATCCGGGTAACATGTCGACGACGGCCTACAAGCGCCAGCTTGACTATGACCTGATGGCAATCGCCCCTTATCAAGATCATCCCGGCTACCTGCCGGGATTGACCTGCGTGATGAACAAAGCCCTCAAGCACTCGGTGGTTTCGCAAAAGGGCTATGCGCTCGGGTTGTTGATGAAAATTCCGCCGTGGCGCTGGAATCGCGTGACCTGGCGACGCATTCGCCAGCTGGTGTTCAAGTTCCGTGAGTAATCAGATGTTGTCTACAAAGCAAAATTTGCTGCAAGCCTGGAATAGCTGGCGGGCGCCCGTACGTATGGGTGAGGGACGAGCGGCCCGGGTCGCGGAAACGATGCTTGGGATTGGTGTGTTTTGGAGCATTGGGGGCGTGTTCCTGACGCCGACTATGAAGCTCTATCACACGCTTCTGGTGTTGTTCGTCTACCTGCCCGCCTTGTGGTTGGTCATCAGTCGTCCGGCGAGCCTCAAGCAACTGTTGCACGAACGAATCGAGGCGCGCTTGTTCCTGGTATTGCTGGTCTGGGCCGGGCTTTCATTGTTCTGGAATGGTGAGCCGGGTGAACACCTGTCCCGCCTCAAGCGCTTGTTACTGTTCTGCCTGCTGGTCTGCGGGTGGGTGCTGTGGGCGCGGATGAGCGAGCAGCGCTTGCGTGGCACCATGGTGGTGTTGGGCGCGCTCAATAGCCTGTACAGCGTCGCGGCCTTGCTGTGGTTGAAGCCGGTGTTCGGGCGTATGAGCGGGTTTGGCGGTTTTCTCGACAATCCCAATGCGGCGGCCTATGCCACTGGCTTTGTAATGCTGTTGGCGTTGCCATTGCTTCCGGCTATGCGGTCCTGGCGTATAGGGTGGCTGCTGCTTCAGATCCCTCCACTGATCTATGTCGGGCTGTGTGCGAGCCGAGGGACGTTGTTGGGGTTGATGGTGGTGGCGCTGTTCTACCTGGTGTTTTTGGCCGGGCGCCGAGGGCGGTGGATCGCGCTCTTGGTCTTGGCTGCTGGCGCGATGCTGGCCTGGCTCGAGCCGACCTTGCTGGCGCGTGGGGATTCGGGGCGCTTTGAATTGCTGCAAAGTGCCTGGCCGATCCTGAAGGAGCATTTCTGGATCGGCCTGGGCTATGGGGCAGGCTATGAGCTCCATCTTTGGGGCCGTCCGACCGACATGGACGTTCACAACTTCCTGATGCATACGGCGATGCAATATGGCGTGCCGGCATTGCTGGTGTGGTGCTGGCTATGGGTGGCGCTGGGCCTTCGGGCCTGGCGGGCTCGTCATACCCAGCTGGGCCTTTCGGTGCTGCTACTTTGGGTTTTCGCCAGCGTGGCCATGCAGTTCGATGTCTTCAGTTTGTGGGAGCGTACCCGTGCGATGTGGTTGATGCCATGGGTTGTGGTACTGCTGGGGTTAAGCTTGAAGGTGCCGACTAATTCATCCGCTGCTGAGCAGAATTAACCGCCCCGGGGCTCGCGTGGGCTAAAATGACGGCCTATTCGAGGAGCCCCTTCATGCAAAACGCACAGAACCTGATCTGGATCGATCTGGAAATGACCGGTCTGGATCCGGACAACGACGTCATCATCGAGATGGCGACCATCGTCACCGACAGTGAGCTCAACACCCTGGCCGAAGGGCCGGTCATCGCGATCCACCACAGCGATGAAGTGCTGGCACGTATGGACGACTGGAACACCCGGACCCACGGTGCTTCCGGCCTGACCCAACGTGTGCGCGAGAGCCGCATCGACATGGCTGAGGCCGAAGCGCAGACCTTGGCCTTCCTCGAACAATGGGTGCCCAAGGGCAAGTCGCCGATCTGCGGCAACAGCATCTGCCAGGATCGCCGCTTCCTTTATCGCCACATGCCTAAGCTCGAAGGGTTCTTCCACTACCGCAACCTGGACGTCTCCACGCTCAAGGAGTTGGCAGCCCGCTGGGCCCCGCAGGTGCGCGACAGCTTCAAGAAGGGGGGGACCCACCTGGCGTTGGACGACATTCGTGAGTCGATCGCCGAGTTGCGGCACTACCGCGAACATTTCATCAAAGTCTAAGTTTCGAGCCTCGAGCCAAGCATCAGCGCCACAGCGGCTGAGTGATCAGCCAGCCGTGGCGTTTTGTTTGTGGGTTTGGCGTTTGCCGCTTTTTTTGGACATGCACCATGTTGTTGATGCTCTACCTTGTCGCCATTACCGCCGAAGCCATGACCGGCGCGCTTTCCGCGGGGCGCCGCGGCATGGATTGGTTTGGCGTGGTGCTGATCGCCTGCGTCACCGCGCTGGGCGGCGGTTCGGTGCGGGATGTACTGCTTGGGCACTACCCGCTGACTTGGGTGAAGCATCCCGAGTACCTCGTGCTGACCAGCTTTGCAGCTTTGCTGACCATCTTCATAGCGCCGCTGATGCGCCATCTGCGCTCGCTGTTTCTGGTGCTCGATGCGCTGGGGTTGGTGGCCTTCACCTTGATCGGTTGCATGACCGCCCTGGAGATGGGGCAGGGCATGCTGGTGGCTTCGATCAGTGGCGTTATCACCGGTGTGTTCGGTGGCATCCTGCGGGACATCTTCTGCAACGATATCCCGCTGGTATTCCGCCGGGAGCTGTATGCCAGCGTCTCCTTTGCCGCCGCCTGGTTCTACCTGGGCTGCGTGTACTTCAAGGTGCCGGCCGAGCAGGCCATGCTGCTGACCTTGTTCGGTGGGTTCCTGGTGCGCTTGCTGGCAATCCGCTTCCATTGGGAAATGCCCAAGTTCCACTACAACGACCAGCAGTGATCCCCCTCTGCAGGCTTGAGGGGCTGGGTCGCTACTGGCCTTCGTGCTGTGCCAGCGCCCACTCCACATGCTCGCGCACCAGTGCCGAGGGGTGCTCGCGCCGGGCACGCAAAGCTTCGAGTACAGGGATGGTAGTCGGGGCATTCCCCAGCCCCACCGCCAGGTTGCGCAACCAACGTTCGTAGCCTGCACGGCGCAGGGGGGAGCCCTCGGTGTTGTTCAGGAAGGTCGCTTCATCCCAGAGGAACAGTGAGGCCAGCTCGGCGTTGTCCAGGCCGTGACGGGGCTTGAAGTCGTTTTCCTGGGTCGGGCGGGCGAAGCGGTTCCAGGGACAGACGATCTGGCAATCGTCGCAACCGAACACCCGATTGCCAATCAAAGGGCGCAACTCGACCGGGATTGCCTGCTTGAGTTCGATGGTCAGGTAGGAAATGCAGCGCCGGGCGTCGAGCACATACGGCCCGACGAAGGCGGCGGTCGGGCAGATGTCCAGGCAGGCCTGGCAGCGCCCGCAATGTTCGCTGGTCTGGGCCTGGTCCACCGGCAGTGGCAGGTCGACGAACAGCTCAGCAAGGAAGAAGTAGCTGCCGGCCTTGCGATTGAGCAGCAAGGTATTCTTGCCGATCCAGCCCAGGCCGGCCTGTTCGGCGATGGCTTTTTCCAACACTGGGGCGCTGTCGACGAAGGCGCGAAAACCAAAGGGGCCGATGGCCTGCTGGATACGCTCGGCCAGGTGCTGCACGCGTTTGCGCACCAGCTTGTGGTAGTCGCGACCCAGGGCATAGCGGGAAATGTAGGCTTTCTCAGGCTGAGCGAGCATCTGGGCCATGCGTGTATCGCCGGGTAGGTAGTCCATGCGCAGCGACACCACACGCACAGTGCCGGGTACCAGTTCGTCGGGGTGCGAGCGTTTGCTGCCATGGGCGGCCATGTAGTCCATCTCGCCCTGGTAACCAGCTTCCAGCCAGCGTTGCAGGTGATGTTCGTGCTCGCCAAGCGCCACGTCGGCGATACCGACGTGTGCGAAACCGAGTTCGCGGCCCCAATCCTTGATCGATTGGGCCAGCGTATTGAGGTCAGGAAGGCAAGCGGACATGGATGGACAAGGCAATACAGGCAGAGGTGCGTATAATTCTGCCAGACATCGGAGCCTTTGACCCCATGCCTCAGACCAAACACCCCGGTAATGCCCCCCAGCTGCTGAGCAGCCTGACCACTGCGCACCTGTCAGCGCGCCGCGCCGACGCCCACAAAGGCGACTTCGGTAACGTCCTGGTGGTCGGGGGCGATCTGGGCACCGGCGGAGCGGTGATGCTCAGTGCCGAGGCGGCCCTGCGCTGTGGTGCTGGCCTCGTGAGCGTGGCGACACGCCCCGAGCACGTCAGTGCAGGGCTTGCGCGTCTGCCCGAAACCATGTGGCTCGGCGTGAGTTCGGCCAACCAGTTGATGGGCGTGCTCGAGCGCGCCTCGGTGTTGGTAGTCGGCCCTGGCCTGGGCCAGGCCGCCTGGGGGCGCAGCCTGTTGTCGGCGGCGGCCAACGCGCCTGTGCCGCAGGTGTGGGATGCCGATGCGCTGAATCAGCTGGCGCACAGGCCCTTGGCCCTGCACAGCGGCAGCATCCTCACCCCGCATCCTGGGGAGGCAGCGCGCATGCTGGGTATTTCCACTGAGGCGGTTCAGGCCGACCGCCCGGGAGCTGCTCGCAAGCTTGCGCGCAAGCATGCCAGTGTCTGCGTGCTCAAGGGCGCCGGTACCTTGGTGGCAGGCCCGGATGGGCAGCTGGCGTTGTGCGAGCGTGGCCATCCGGCCATGGCAGGCGCGGGCCTGGGCGATGTGCTGACCGGCGTGCTGGCCGCCTTGCTGGCCCAGGGCATGGATGCGTGGTCGGCCGCCTGCCTGGGCGTGTGGTTGCACGCCTGTGCGGGGGAGCGCCTGGGTGTGAAAGGAAGAGGCTTGGCGGCCAGTGATCTGGTTCCGGTCATTCGTGAATTGTTGGAGGAGCATTCAGCGTGTCTGGCATAACCCTGTTTCTGGCCGACGAACCGGCCACCGTCGCATTTGGCGCACGCTTGGCCGAAGTGACCGGCGGTCATGGCGTGATCTTTCTCGAAGGCGATCTGGGCGCGGGCAAGACAACGCTTTCGCGCGGGCTGATCCGCGGCCTGGGCCATACCGGGGCAGTCAAAAGTCCGACCTTCACCGTGGTCGAGCCTTACGAAATTGGCGATGTGCGCGCCTTCCATTTCGACCTGTACCGTCTGGTCGATCCGGAGGAGCTGGAGTTCATGGGGATCCGTGACTATTTCGAAGGGGACCCGCTGTGCCTGTTCGAATGGCCACAAAAGGGTGCGGGCGTTTTGCCAAAGCCCGACCTGACCATTACCATAAGCCCGCAAGCGAGTGGACGCTCGCTTCTCCTTTCACCGCAGGGGGCTCGCGGTGAGGCCTGGTGCGCCGCCCTGGCCACAGAATTCAAACAGTAAATGGGGTTAGGTATGCGCATACGCGCACTGGTCGCCGTCGTTGGGCTGCTGCTGACAGCGGTGACCGTTGACGCTCTGGCCGTCACACAAGTCAAGAGCATGCGTCTGTGGCGCGCACCGGACAATACGCGGCTGGTCTTCGACCTGTCCGGCCCTGTGCAGCACAGCGTCTTCACCCTGACCGCGCCGGACCGCCTGGTCATCGACATCAACGGCGCCACCCTGGGCGGTTCGCTGAATGTCGCCACCTCCAATACGCCGATCAACAGTGTGCGCTCCGCCCAGCGCACGCCCACTGACCTGCGCGTGGTGGTCGATCTGAAAAAGGCCGTGACGCCCAAGAGCTTCACCCTGGCGCCCAACGCGCAGTATGGCAACCGCCTGGTGGTCGATCTGTACGATCAGGAAGCCGATGCCGTTGCCGCCAGTACTCCGACCCCGCCGCCTGCGCAAACACCCGCTACTGTCCCGGCCGTGCCGGTGACGCCTGCCCAGCCGGCTATCAAATTGCCGCCGGTGCCCAGTGGCAAGCGCGACATCGTCGTCGCCATCGACGCCGGCCATGGTGGCGAGGACCCAGGCGCATCGGGCTCGCGTGGGCAGCATGAAAAAGACATCGTCCTGCAGATTGCTCGCGAGCTGCAGCGCCAGATCAACACCGAGCGTGGCTATCGCGCCGAACTGACCCGAACGGGCGATTACTTCATCCCGTTGCGCAAGCGCACCGAGATCGCGCGCAAGAAGGGCGCCGACCTGTTCATTTCCATCCATGCCGACGCCGCGCCGTCCAAGGCCGCTTTCGGTGCATCGGTGTTCGCCTTGTCCGACCGGGGCGCAACCTCAGAGACCGCGCGCTGGCTGGCCGACACGGAAAACCGCTCCGACCTGATCGGGGGCGCCGGCAATGTCAGTCTCGATGACAAGGACCGCATGCTTGCAGGTGTACTGCTGGATCTGTCCATGACCGCCACGCTCAGCTCCAGCCTCGATGTGGGGCAGAAGGTGTTAGGCAACATGGGGCGCATCACCCCGTTGCACAAACGCCGCGTGGAGCAGGCTGGGTTCATGGTGCTGAAATCCCCGGATATTCCGTCGATCCTGGTGGAAACCGGGTTCATCTCCAATGCCAACGAAGCCGCCAAGCTGGCGACCAAGAGCCACCAGCAGGCTTTGGCCCGCTCGATCCACACTGGCGTGCGTCAGTATTTCCAGCAAAGCCCCCCTCCCGGGACTTACATCGCATGGCTGCGCGATAGCGGCAAGATTGCCCAGGGACCGCGCGAGCATACTGTGCGGCCCGGCGAAACCCTGGCCATGATCGCCGTGCGTTATCAGGTCAGCGTGGCCAGCCTGCGGACCACCAACAGCCTCAAGAGCGATGAGCTGAAGGTCGGCCAGCACCTCGACATCCCTGGCACTACCCTGGCTGCCCAGCAATGAGTGGTGGTTCGCGCATCCAGTTGCTCAGCCCTCGGCTGGCCAACCAGATCGCCGCAGGCGAGGTGGTCGAGCGTCCGGCTTCGGTCGCCAAGGAGCTGCTTGAGAACAGCCTGGACTCCGGTGCCCGGCGTATCGATGTGGAAGTCGAGCAGGGCGGCGTGAAGCTACTGCGCGTGCGGGATGACGGTGGCGGCATCGCGCCTGACGATCTGCCGCTGGCCTTGGCGCGCCATGCCACCAGCAAGATTCGCGAACTCGAAGACCTCGAAGGCGTGCTCAGCCTGGGCTTTCGCGGCGAGGCCCTGGCGTCGATCAGTTCGGTGGCGCGCCTGACGCTCACCTCGCGCACCGCCGGCGCTGGCGAAGCTTGGCAGGTAGAGACAGAGGGGCGTGACATGACGCCGCGTGTGCAGCCTGCCGCGCACCCTGTCGGCACCTCGGTCGAGGTGCGTGACCTGTTCTTCAATACCCCGGCCCGGCGCAAGTTCCTCAAGTCGGAGAAAACCGAGTTCGATCACCTGCAGGAAGTTGTCCGTCGTCTGGCTTTGGCCCGCTTCGATGTCGGCTTTCACTTGCGCCATAACGGCAAGAGCATCCTCAGCCTGCACGAGGCGCCCGATGAGCTGACCCGGGCGCGGCGGGTCGGAACGATCTGCGGCCCGGGCTTCCTCGAGCAGGCCCTGCCTATCGATGTCGAGCGCAATGGCCTGCGTTTGTGGGGCTGGGTTGGCCTGCCGACGTTTTCGCGCAGTCAGGCTGATCTACAGTACTTCTTCGTCAACGGTCGCGCCGTGCGTGACAAGTTGGTGGCCCACGCGGTGCGGCAGGCCTACCGCGACGTGTTGTTCAATGGCCGGCACCCGACCTTCGTGCTGTTCCTCGAACTCGAACCGAACGGGGTTGACGTCAACGTGCACCCCACCAAGCATGAAGTGCGCTTTCGCGAAGGGCGCATGGTCCACGATTTTCTGTATGGCACTCTGCACCGTGCCCTGGCGGACGTGCGTCCGGAAGACCAGCTCGCCGCACCGGCAGCGGCTACCGATATCGTCCGTCCCAGTGGTCTGCAGGCCGGTGAGTTCGGGCCCCAGGGCGAGATGCGCCTGGCCTCGCCGGTGCTGGAGCAGCCTCAAGCCGAGCCGCGCCAGTCGTTCGCCGGTGGTGGTGGCTCGGGTTATCAGTACCAGTACACCCCACGTCCCTCGCAGCCTGTGCCGGTTGCTGAAGCGCAGGCTGTCTATCGTGAATTCTTCGCCCCGCTGGAGGGTGGCGCCTCTGTCCCGGCGGCGTTGCCGCAAAGCCAGGGCGATGTGCCGCCATTGGGCTTTGCCCTGGCTCAGCTCAAAGGCATCTACATCCTGGCCGAGAACGCCGTTGGCCTGGTGCTGGTAGACATGCATGCCGCCCATGAACGCATCATGTACGAGCGCCTCAAGGTGGCCATGGCCAGCGAGGGCTTGAGTGGCCAGCCGCTGCTGGTGCCCGAGTCGCTGGCCCTCAGCCAGCGCGAGGCTGACTGCGCCGAGGAGCATGCCCAATGGTTCCAGCGCCTGGGCTTCGAACTGCAGCGCCTGGGCCCAGAAACCCTGGCGATCCGGCAGATTCCTGCCTTGCTCAAGCAGGCCGAGGCCAACCGGCTGGTCCAGGATGTGCTCGCGGATCTCATGGAGTACGGCACCAGTGATCGTATCCAGGCGCACCTCAATGAGCTGCTCGGTACCATGGCCTGCCACGGGGCGGTGCGTGCCAATCGCCGCCTGGCCATCCCCGAGATGAACGCGTTGCTGCGTGACATGGAGAACACCGAGCGCAGTGGCCAGTGCAACCACGGTCGGCCGACCTGGACCCAGCTAGGGCTGGATGACCTGGACAAACTTTTCCTGCGCGGTCGATGACATGAGCGGCAAGCCCCCAGCGATATTCCTCATGGGCCCGACGGCGGCCGGTAAGACCGACCTTGCCATCGAGCTGACCAAGGTGCTGCCCTGTGAGCTGATCAGTGTCGATTCGGCGCTGGTCTATCGCGGCATGGATATTGGCACCGCCAAGCCTTCCAAGGACGTGCTGGCTGCACACCCCCATCGGTTGATCGACATTCTCGACCCGGCCGAGAGCTACTCGGCGGCGCAATTTTGTACCGACGCGCTGGAAGCGATGGCTGAGATCACCGCCCGGGGCAAGATCCCTTTGCTGGTGGGCGGCACCATGCTTTATTACAAGGCGCTGGTCGATGGTTTGGCGGACATGCCCGCCGCAGACGCTACCGTACGCGCCGAGCTTGAAGCCCAGGCGCGGGACCTTGGCCTGGCCGAGTTGCACCGGCAATTGGCCGAAGTGGATCCGGAATCGGCGGCGCGCATCCATCCCAACGACCCGCAGCGACTGATTCGCGCCTTGGAAGTCTATCGCGTGAGCGGCGAAAGCATGACCACGCACCGTCAACGTCAATACGCGGAAAGTCGCGGCTCAGACGCAGGCGCGGGCGGTCATTTGCCCTATACTGTCGCCAGTTTGGCGATCGCTCCTACAGATCGTCACATTTTGCATCAGCGAATTGCGCTACGATTTTCGCAAATGCTGGAACAGGGGTTCGTCGACGAGGTCCGAGCACTGCGCGCCAGAAGTGACTTGCACGCAGGGCTGCCGTCTATACGGGCAGTGGGGTATCGGCAGGTCTGGGACTACCTGGACGGCAAGCTGACAGCCGAAGAAATGCGTGAACGCGGTATCATTGCCACTCGCCAATTGGCCAAGCGGCAATTCACCTGGTTACGTGGTTGGTCCGGCGTGGAGTGGCTAGACAGCCTGGCCTGCGACAATCTGTCCCGCACCTTGAAATACCTGGGGGCCATCTCCATATTGAGCTGAGTCCCTGCAATTGCCGTCTATTCTTGCGATTAGAATGGCTTGAATGACCGATTTTATTGTTTTTTTACTATTGATCCTTACAGGAGTGCGGCATATGTCAAAAGGGCATTCGCTACAAGACCCTTACTTGAACACCTTGAGAAAAGAAAAGGTCCCGGTTTCCATTTACCTGGTAAACGGGATCAAGCTGCAGGGCTCGATCGAATCCTTCGACCAGTTCGTGGTACTGCTGAAGAACACCGTCAGCCAGATGGTCTACAAGCACGCCATTTCGACCGTGGTTCCTGCCCGTCCGGTTCGCCTGCCAAGCCCGTCCGATTCCGAACACGGCGACAGCGAGCCAGGCAACGCCTGATAGGAGCCTGCATTGTTCTTTGAGCGCCACGGTGGTGGTGAGCGAGCGTTGCTCGTTCACTTGGAAGGTCAGAACCCTGAGGCGCGCGAAGACCCGCAGGAGTTTCAGGAGCTGGCGCTGTCGGCCGGAGCGGAGATCGTTTCGCTGGCCACGGTGGCCCGGCACCAGCCTACAGCCAAGTACCTGATTGGCAGTGGCAAGGTCGAGGAACTGCGCGATCTGGTCCATGCCGAACAGGTCGATCTGGTGATATTCAATCACACCCTCACGCCCAGCCAGGAGCGCAACCTTGAGCGCGTCTTCGAGTGTCGTGTGCTCGACCGTACCGGGCTGATCCTTGACATCTTCGCCCAGCGGGCGCGCACCCATGAGGGCAAGTTGCAGGTCGAACTGGCCCAGCTCGAGCACATGAGCACGCGCTTGGTACGCGGTTGGACCCACTTGGAGCGGCAGAAGGGCGGTATCGGCCTGCGCGGCCCGGGTGAGACCCAGCTGGAAACCGACCGCCGCCTGTTGCGGGTCCGCCTGCGGCAGATCAAGGCGCGTCTGGAAAAGGTGCGCAGTCAACGCGAACAGGCAAGGCGCGGCCGCAAACGTGCGGATATCCCATCCGTTTCGCTGGTGGGCTACACCAACGCCGGCAAGTCCACGCTGTTCAACGCCTTGACCACCTCCGACGTCTACGCCGCGGATCAGTTGTTCGCGACCCTCGATCCGACCTTGCGCCGACTCGAACTCGCCGACCTAGGCCCGATCGTGCTGGCCGACACTGTGGGATTCATCCGCCACCTGCCGCACAAGCTTGTCGAGGCATTTCGGGCTACGCTCGAAGAATCGAGCAACTCCGACCTGTTGCTGCACGTCATCGATGCTCATGAGCCCGAGCGTATGGAGCAGATCGAGCAGGTACTGGCGGTGCTGGGCGAGATCGGAGCCGAAGGCTTGCCGATCCTCGAGGTCTATAACAAACTCGACCTGCTCGAAGATGTCGAGCCGCAGATCCAGCGAGATGCCGACGGCAAACCGCAGCGGGTCTGGGTATCGGCACGTGATGGACGTGGCCTGGAACTGGTTGGCCAGGCGATTGCCGAGTTGCTGGGGGATGATCTGTATGTCGGAACCCTGCGTCTGGAACAGCGACTTGCCCGCTTGCGCGCGC
Organism: Pseudomonas sp. HMSC08G10; assembly: GCF_001808425.1. Taxonomy (NCBI): domain Bacteria; kingdom Pseudomonadati; phylum Pseudomonadota; class Gammaproteobacteria; order Pseudomonadales; family Pseudomonadaceae; genus Pseudomonas; species Pseudomonas sp. HMSC08G10. The sequence continues at coordinate 150,607 of NZ_KV793283.1, forward strand.
AATTCTTCGCTCTGGGCGCGGTGCAAGGCGAAGAGCACGATGAAGAAGGTCGCAGCCTGCTGAGCGTGCGATTGCCCCGGGTGGAGCTCAATCGCCTGGTCAGTCGCGAGGGCATGGAGCCTGAACTTTTCATCGAGCAACACACTTTGCAATAAATGCCCGTCGAGGTCGCCGGGCGACCGTGACAGGCATTCTGTAGCATTGGACGGCGCGCCGTGGGCGCGTCTTTGCTTTATCAGATGGAGAGCGCTATGGCTTGGAATGAGCCGGGTGGCAACTCGAACAATCAGGATCCCTGGGGCGGCCGTCGTGGCGGCGGTGGTGGCGACAAGAAAGGTCCACCGGATCTGGACGAGGCCTTCCGCAAGCTGCAGGACAGCCTCAACGGCATGTTTGGCAGCGGCAAGAAACGCGGTGGCGGTGGTGACCGCAATGTTGGCAAAGGTGGCGGCCTGGGCCTGCTGGGCATCGGCCTGGCCGTGCTTGCGGCCATCTGGCTGTACAGCGCCGTGTACGTCGTGGACGAACAGGAACAGGCTGTGGTGCTGCGCTTCGGCAAGTACTACGAGACTGTCGGTCCGGGCTTGAATATCTATTTCCCGCCCATTGACCGTAAGTATCTTGAGAACGTGACCCGCGAGCGGGCCTACACCAAGCAGGGCCAGATGCTCACCGAGGACGAGAACATCGTCGAGGTGCCGCTGACCGTGCAGTACAAGATCACCAACCTGCAGGACTTCGTACTCAACGTCGACCAGCCGGAGGTCAGCCTGCAGCACGCGACCGACAGCGCCCTGCGCCATGTGGTGGGTTCCACCTCGATGGACCAGGTGTTGACCGAAGGCCGTGAGCAGATGGCCGTCGATATCCGTGAGCGCCTGCAGCGCTTCCTCGACAACTACCGCACCGGTATCACCGTCACTCAGGTCAACGTGCAGAGCGCGGCAGCCCCGCGTGAAGTGCAGGAAGCGTTCGATGACGTGATCCGTGCCCGCGAGGACGAGCAGCGTGCACGCAACCAGGCCGAGTCCTACGCCAACGGTGTGGTGCCGGAGGCCCGTGGTCAGGCTCAGCGCATCATCGAGGATGCCAACGGCTACCGCGATGAAGTCATCGCCCGCGCCAAGGGTGAGGCCGATCGCTTCAGCAAGTTGGTTGCCGAGTACCGCAAGGCGCCGGACGTGACCCGTCAGCGCCTGTACCTGGAGACCATGCAGGAGGTCTACAGCAATTCGAGCAAGGTCCTGGTGACCAGCAAGGATGGGCAGAACAACCTGCTCTACCTGCCACTGGACAAGATGGTCGAAGGCAGCCGCCATTCGGCCGCACCGGTCAGCACAGTGCCGGCGTCGGCCAACGATGCGGCCGCGCGCGCGGCGCAGGAAATGCAACAGCAGCAACAATCGCTGCGTTCTAGGGAGAGCCGCTGATGAGCAATAAATCGCTGATCGCCCTGATCGCCGCCGTGGTGCTGGCCATCGTGGCCTGGAACAGCTTCTACATCGTGTCCCAGACCGAGCGTGCGGTATTGCTGCAATTCGGCCGCGTGGTCCAGGCGGATGTCCAGCCAGGCCTGCACGTGAAGGTCCCCTACGTCAACCAGGTGCGCAAGTTCGACGCCCGTCTGATGACCCTGGATGCACCGACCCAGCGCTTCCTGACGCTCGAGAAGAAGGCGGTGATGGTCGATGCTTACGCCAAATGGCGAGTCAAGGACGCCGAACGCTTCTACACCGCGACCTCGGGCCTCAAGCAGATCGCCGATGAGCGTCTGTCCCGTCGTCTGGAAAGCGGCCTGCGTGACCAGTTCGGTAAGCGCACCCTGCACGAGGTGGTCTCCGGTGAGCGTGATGCGTTGATGGCCGACATCACCGCTTCGCTGAATCGCATGGCCAGCAAGGAACTGGGTATCGAGGTCGTCGACGTGCGCGTCAAGGCCATTGACCTGCCGAAGGAAGTCAACCGCAGTGTGTTCGACCGCATGAGCACCGAGCGTGAGCGTGAAGCCCGTGAGCACCGCGCCAAGGGTAACGAACTGGCCGAAGGTATCCGTGCCGATGCCGACCGTCAGCGTCGTGTACTGCTGGCCGAGGCCTATCGTGAAGCGGAAGAGACCCGCGGTGACGGCGACGCCCAGGCGGCCGCCATTTATGCCAAGGCTTACAACCAGGACGCGGACTTCTATGCGTTCTACCGTAGCCTGCAGGCCTATCGCGAGAGCTTCTCCAGCAAGAGCGACGTGCTGGTTCTCGATCCGAAGAACGAGTTCTTCCGCTTCCTGGACAAGAGCAAGCCTTGAGCCCTTCCTGAAAGACGCACCCCGCCTGGCAGCTAAAATGCCAAGCGGGGTGCATCCTGAAGGAAAAGGGGTGTATGATGAGTCAGCCGGGAAATTCCCGGCTTTTTTGCGTCTGCAAGGTTGATCGGCAACGTGTCGGTTGACGGTTTGGTCAGGTCGCAAGGCTATTCGAGGGTATTGGGTACGGTGGTAGCGCTGGGATCGGTGCTGCCCGCTGCTGTGCGCCAATGCCTGCTTTACTGACGGCTCGCCAGCTGGCAAGCCGCCCGGACCAGAGGGGAAATGGCGTAATGGCAACGGTAGACCGCTGGCTGCTGCCAGATGGCATCGAGGAAGTACTGCCGCCTGAGGCTGCGCGCATCGAGATCGCGCGTCGCCAGGTGTTGGACCTGTTCCAGAGTTGGGGTTACGAGCTGGTCGTCACCCCGCATATCGAGTACCTGGAATCGCTGCTCACCGGTGCCGGCCAGGACCTGGACCAGCGCACCTTCAAGGTGGTCGACCCGCAGTCCGGTCGCCTGATGGGCTTCCGCGCCGACTTCACTCCGCAGGTGGCGCGTATCGACGCCCACACCTTGCGTCGCGAAGGGCCGAGCCGCCTGTGCTATGCCGGTAGCGTTCTGCACGCTCAACCCCGTGCCCTGTCCACTTCGCGCAGCCCGATTCAGCTCGGTGCTGAGTTGTACGGCGATGCCAGTCCCACCAGTGACGTCGAGGTCATCAGCCTGATGCTCGCCACGTTGCAACTGACCGATGTCGCCGATGTGCACATGGACCTCGGCCATGTGGGCATCTACCGTGGCCTGGCCCGTGCCGCCGGCTTGTCCGGGGCGGTCGAGCAGCAGTTGTTCGACGCCCTGCAGCGCAAGGCCGTCGATGAAGTGCAGGCCCTGACCGCCGACCTGCCGAAGGATCTGGGCAACATGCTGCGTGCCCTGACCGAGCTGTGCGGTGGTCGTGAAGTGCTGGCCGAGGCCCGCGTCCGCCTGGGGCGTGCGCCAGCCAGTGTGCTGGCGGCGCTTGACGATTTGCTGGCGATCGCCGATCGCCTGGCGGCGCGTTATCCGGACTTGCCGCTGTACTTCGACCTTGGCGAGTTGCGCGGCTATCACTATCACACCGGCGTGGTGTTCGCCGTGTTCGTTCCAGGCGTCGGTCAGTCGATCGCCCAGGGCGGACGCTACGACGACATCGGCGCCGATTTTGGCCGGGCACGCCCAGCCACCGGTTTCTCCACGGATTTGAAGACCCTGGTCACACTGGGGCGAGCGGAGGTCGTATTGCCTTCTGGCGGGATCTGGATGCCCGACAGCGGCGACACGGCCCTCTGGCAGATGGTCTGCCAGTTGCGCAACGAGGGCCAGCGTGTGGTCCAGGCTCTGCCTGGACAGCCGTTGAGTGCTGCTCTCGAGGCGGATTGTGATCGGCAATTGATTCAGCAAGACGGGCGCTGGCAGATACTGCCTCTGACCCATTGAGATTCTTCGTCGGCCGAGGGCCGGCAACCAAGTTTGCGTGAATGAGGACAAGTGTTATGGGTAAGAATGTCGTCGTCCTGGGCACCCAGTGGGGTGATGAGGGCAAAGGCAAGATCGTCGATCTGCTGACCGAACATGCTGCCGCCGTAGTGCGCTACCAGGGTGGCCACAACGCGGGTCACACCCTGGTGATCAACGGTGAGAAGACCGTTCTGCACCTGATTCCTTCCGGCATCCTGCGTGAAGGCGTGCAGTGCCTGATCGGCAACGGCGTGGTCGTGGCTCCGGATGCCTTGATGCGTGAAATCACCAAGCTGGAAGAGAAGGGTGTACCGGTGCGCGAGCGCCTGCGCATCAGCCCGGCTGCTCCGCTGATCCTGTCTTACCATGTGGCCCTCGACCAGGCCCGTGAAAAGGCGCGTGGCGAAGCCAAGATCGGCACCACTGGCCGTGGTATCGGCCCAGCCTACGAAGACAAGGTCGCTCGTCGCGGCCTGCGCGTTGGCGATCTGTTCCACCGCGAGCGTTTTGCCGCCAAGCTCGGTGAGCTGCTGGATTACCACAACTTCCAGCTGGTGAATTACTACAAAGAGCCGGCCATCGACTTCCAGCAGACCTTGGACGAGTGCATGGCCTACGCCGAGCAGCTCAAGCCGATGATGCTCGACGTTACCGCCGAGCTGCACAACCTGCGTCGCGCCGGCAAGGACATCATGTTCGAAGGCGCCCAGGGCTCGCTGCTGGATATCGACCACGGCACCTACCCGTACGTCACCAGCTCCAACACCACCGCTGGCGGTATCTCCACGGGTTCCGGCGTTGGCCCGATGTACCTGGACTACATCCTCGGCATCACCAAGGCCTACACCACCCGCGTGGGTTCCGGCCCGTTCCCGACCGAGCTGTTCGACGAGACTGGCGCCACCCTGGCCAAGCGCGGCCATGAGTTCGGCTCCACCACCGGTCGTGCACGTCGCTGCGGTTGGTTCGATGCCGTGATCCTGCGTCGCGCCATCGACGTCAACAGCATCTCGGGCATCTGCCTGACCAAGCTGGATGTGCTGGACGGCCTGGAAACCATCAACATCTGTGTTGGCTACAAGAACGAGAACGGTGCGGTCATCGACGCGCCTTCCGACGCTGACAGCTACATCGGCCTGGAGCCGGTGTACGAAGAGATGCCAGGCTGGAGCGAGTCGACCCTGGGCGTGAAAACCCTGGAAGAACTGCCGGCCAACGCCCGTGCCTACATCAAGCGCATCGAAGAACTGATCGGCGCCCCAATCGACATCATCTCGACTGGCCCGGACCGCAACGAGACCATCGTGCTGCGTCATCCGTTCGCCTGATCAACTGCTTCGGCAGTTGATCGAACGCCGCGCCCCCGCAAGGAGGTGCGGCGTTTTCATTTGAGCGCCATGCAGAAATGCCTTGCCCAGCGCCAGACATTGGCGTTTATCCCTGCTGCGCTGGGCACAACCCTTGCTGTATGAAACTCCTGTCGGTGCCATCAAAGTAATGGCGCCAGAAAACACGGGAGTTACAACGTGTCCGCCATTCTTTCACTGTTACGAAGCCGCCTCTTGCGGCCAGTGTTTGTTGCACTTGGTATCGCTCTTCTGGTGCAGGTGCTTGTTGCCGTTGCACTGACGCGGAGCACGGTCACGGCCTTGGAAGCCGATTTGGGTGCACGCCTGGGCAGCGACAGTCAGAAACTGGCCGGTGAACTGGAGCAGGCCGGGCAGGATGTCCGCGCCGGGCTCGACAGCCTCTCGGCCAGCACTCGTCAGCGTTTGAGCGCCGGCCTTTCCGAGCGGCTGCAGGGCGAGCAGCAGCAACTGCGCGCCACACTGGAGAAGAACCTCAAAGACTCGGCCAACGACATGGCCGAGCTATTGGCCTCTGTCGCGCCGCGCGCCATCTGGGACAACGACGTGCCGACGCTTTCGGACTTTGCGCGTCGCGCTCAGCGTAATCCCAACGTGCTGTTTGTCATCTATGACGACGCCCAAGGCCAACACCTGACCCGCTACCTGAACCGGCAAAATCCCATCAACCAGACGCTGATCGAGCGCGGGCAGGGCGAGCGTGCACTGGACAAGGTGCTCGATGCCGCGCGCAAGGACCCTTCGGTGTACTACGTCGAGGCGTCCATCAACCCCAATGGCGCCGAGATCGGCAAGGTGCTGATGGGCGTGTCCACTACCGGCGTGGAACAGGAGCTCAAGGCGCTGGACCAGCGTTTTGCCGCCTTGATCGCCAGCGGCGAGCAACTGGTGGGCGATAGCCTGGTGGCGGCCGCCGCCGACAGTGGCAAGGCTCTGCGGTCGCGTCTCGAGACTGCACAGAACAGCGCCACCGCCATGCAGGCCAACACCGCGCAAACCGTGCGCGATGCCGCTGCCGAGCTGCGCTGGCGGATCGGCCTGGGCCTGGTGCTGGTGGGCTTGGGCGTGCTGTTGGTGGTGGCCGTGGTGCTGGGGCGGCGTGTGGTCAACAAACTGCGCTTGTTGATTGGGGCGCTGAACGATCTGGCGGCGGGCGAGGGCGATCTGACCAAGCGGGTGGCCCTCGACAGCCGTGACGAGATCGGTGATATGGCCTCAGCGGTCAATCGCTTCGTCGACAAGCTGCAGCCCATCGTCCGCGAGGCTGGCGAAGTGGCTCAGCGTACGGGAGTGGAAATCGACACCATGGCTCAGCGCAACGCGGGTGCCGACGCAGCCGCTGCGCTGCAGCGTGACGAGGTCGCTGCCAGTCTGCGTGATCTTTCGAGCATGGCGGACGAGGCCCAGGCCGAAAGCCAAGCCATGCAAGCGGCCTTGCAGCAAGTGGTGGATATCCGCCAGGCCACTGACGAGAACAGTCGCGCTTCCACCCAGCTGGCGCGTTTGATCGAGAACCTGGCTGGGGAGGTGGAGACGGGTTCTCAGGTAATCGAACGGCTGGCCAAGCAGAGCGAACAGATCGAAGTGGTGTTGACCGTGATCCACGGCATCGCTGAGCAAACCAACCTGCTGGCGCTCAACGCCGCTATCGAGGCTGCCCGCGCCGGAGAGACGGGACGCGGCTTTGCCGTGGTCGCCGATGAAGTGCGCGCCCTGGCAAGCAAGACCCAGAGCTCCACGGGCGATATCCAGGCGCACATCGCCGCCTTGCAGGCAGGAGCCAAGGAGGCGGTGGCCACCATTAGCCAGGCCGGTCGCCAGGCAAGCGAAGGGTTGTTGGTGCTGCGTGACAATGAGCGTCGTCAGCAGTCGGTACAGGCTGCGGTGGAGCAGGTGCACTCGGCCATCGGTCTCGCGACCCGGGCGGCTGAACAGCAGGCTCACGGCGCGCAGGCTGTGCGCGGACGAGTGGAGAATATCCATGCCCAGGCTGAGCGTTCGGCGGAGGTGGTGATGCAGACCACTGCCAGCAGCAAGGTGCTGGATGAGCTGGCGGCACAGTTGCGGGCGAGCCTGGGGCAGTTCCGCGCCTGAAAAATCGGGGTGACGGGGCGACTATTGCCCTGCCGGATCCAGGGGCTGTAAAGCAGCCCCTGGAGCGGAGGGTGGGATCTACGAAACGGTTTACGCCTTGTTCAGATACATCCGCGTCGTCAGCAAATACACCGGCAACCCCGACACCACGATCAGTAGCGCCGCATAAGGCGCCGCCGCGGCGAATTCGACGTTGGCGGTATGCGCCCAGACTTCTGTTGCCAGCGTCGTCATGCCGGTAGGGCTGAGTAGCAGGGTGGCGGTCAGCTCCTTCATGGCATCGAGGAATACCAGGGCGAAGGCCGCTGCCAGGGCTGGGAAGATGATCGGCAGAGTCACCCGGCAGAAGGCGCCAAAACTGCTGGCGCCCAAGGTTCGGGCCGCTTCTTCCAGCGTGGGGGAGGCTTTGTTCAGAGCCGTGCGCACGGGGGCCTGGGCCAGCGGCAGGAACAGCAAGGCATAGGCAAGCAGCAGAAGGGCGGACGTCTGGTAAAGGGCCGGCACATAGTGCAGGGCGAAGAACACTAGCGTCAGTGCAATCACCAGCCCTGGCAGGGCATGCAGCAGGTAGGGCAGGCGCTCGGCCCAGATCGCCAGGCGGCCCTTGTAGCGCACTACCAGGAAGCTGATGGGCAGCGCCAGCAGCACGCAAAAACCGGCTCCACCCAAGGAGACTGACAACGATGTCAGCAGCGCCTTGCCGATTTCCGTAACCGGAAATGCTGCCGATGAACCCACACTCAACCAGTAGCCGAGCATGGCCAAGGGGATTCCGCTGCCCAGTACCGCCAGTGACAGGCAGAACAACTGCCCCAAGGGCATCCAGACCCGTAGGCGAACCGGTTGACCGCGACGTGCCACGCCCTGGCCGATCCGCACGTGGCGCGCTTTGCCGCGCACGCGCAGCTCCAGCCAGAGCATCGCCAGGCACAGCGCCAGCAGTACTGCTGAAAGCATGGCCGCGTTGGCGTTGCTGAACTCCAGTTCGAACTGCTGGTAGATCGCCGTGGTGAAGGTCTGCAGGCCGAGGATGGACAGGGCGCCGAACTCCACCAGCATGTGCAGGGCAATCAGCAGTGCGCCGCCGATCATCGAGGGCCACAGCAATGGCAGGGTGACCTTGAAGAACACGCCCCAGCGGCTGCAGCCCAGGGTGCGCGCCGACTCCTCAAGAGAGGTGTCGAGGTTGCGCAGGGTCGCGGCCACAGGCAGGAACACCAGCGGGTACTTCGACAGCGCCATGACCAGGATCGCCCCGCCCAGGCCCTCGAAGTCCGAACTCAGCGACACCCAGGTGAAGCTGCTGACGAACGACGGCACAGCGAAGGGTAGACACAGCACCACCCCCCAGAGGCGACGGCCTGGCAGGTCGCTGCGCTCCAGCAGCCAGGCCAACGCCAGTCCGACGATCAGGCAGGCCACTGTGACCCCTACCATCAACATCAAGGTGTTGCGCAGCAGCCCCCAGACGAAGGGGCGCCAGAGCAGGCGAAAGGCTTCATGCCAGCCGGCTTGCCATGCCTTGAGAGCGACGTAGAGCAATGGCAGCAAGCTCATCGCCACCAGGAACAGGACGGGCAGCACCACCCAGATCGAGGGGCGCTTGCGGCGTGGCACGAAGCGCGCCAGGGCCGGCTGGGGCGGGGCGGCAGTCATCAGAGCAGGCCGACCTCTCGTTCAAGCTCCAAGGCTTCCTCAGCGTTGCCAAGGTCCGCCGGCGAGATCTTCGGTGGGCGCAGCTCTTCGAACGGCTTCAGGCCCTGATCCGAGACCATGCCTTTATGCAGCGGGTATTCGGCGGTGGTCTGGGTGATGACGCGCTGGCCCTCTTCGCTGGCCATCCAGTTGAGCAGGGCTTGGGCTTCCTTCGGGTGCTTGCTGGCCTTGACGGCGCCGGCACCGGAGATTGTTACCAGATTGCCGGCGTCGCCGTCGGCCAGGTAGTAGAGCTTGGAGTCCAGCTGGCCACGCTCGCGCTTGAGGGCATACCAGTAGTAATTGTTCACTAGCACGGTATCGACTTCACCGCGCTCGACGGCTTTGAGGGCCACCATGTTGTTAGTGTAGGCCTTGCCGAAGGCTTTGAGGCCGGTTAGCCATTCCTCGGTCGCTTCGCGGCCATGCAGCTTGAGGATGGCCACGGCTTGTTCTTGGAAGGCACCGCTGGTAGGCACGTAGCCGACACGGCCATCCCACTCGGGGTTGGCGAAGTCCATGACGCTTTTCGGCAGGTCCTTCTCGTCGATTTTCTTGGGGTTGAACACGACGATCCGGGTTCGCGCGGTCACACCCATCCAGGTACCGTTGGCGCCGACGTATTGCTTGGGCAGCATGTCCAAGGTCGCGTCATCGATTTTCGCCAACAGGCCCAGTTCGCCCAGGTTGTTCAGGGGTGGGGATTCTTCGGTGTAGATGACATCGGCGGGCGAGCGATTGCCCTCTTCGATAATCTGGCTGGCCAGCTGGTTGCTGCTGCCCTTGCGGATATTGATGTGGATGCCGGTCTTGGCCTCGTAGGCCTTGGCGATGGCTTCGCCGATTTCCTTGTGCTGGCCGTTGTACAGGGTCAGCGTGACCGGTTCGTCAGCCAAGGCGGCCGGTGCGCCGATCACCAGGCCCAAGAGGGCGGCGGCCAGGCTGCGCATCAGCAGTTGCGGGCGGATCGTCATGCGGGTACTTCCTCGCTTACGGCTACATATTTGGAAACAATGGTAAACGAAATCGTTTCTCAAGTGGCCGTATGGCGAGAAATTCATCAGCAGACAAAAGGCTAAGGAGGCGTCTCTTCCTGGTGGGGCTGGTTTGCCTTCGAAGAGCGATACACAGTGCTTGGCACCGGCTTTGCCGGTGTTTGCGCATGAAGCCGTTGCTGTAGAGGGCAGGGGGCTAAATCGCAGGGCAAGAAAAAACCCACTAGCAAGCTAGTGGGTTTTTGTATGGTGCCCAGGAGAAGACTCGAACTTCCACGACCGTTAAGTCACTGATACCTGAAACCAGCGCGTCTACCAATTCCGCCACCTGGGCAAAGCTTTACATCTTCTGTGTAAGACGACTATCGTTCGCTTAACACAGTAGTAACAGATCCTTGGTCATCTGTTACTTGAAAATAGTTGGTGCCCAGGAGAAGACTCGAACTTCCACGGCCGTTAAGCCACTGATACCTGAAACCAGCGCGTCTACCAATTCCGCCACCTGGGCACACATTTCGTCGAGGTCACATGATGCTTTACATCGCGTTGCATCTCAACTACAACGTCGGCTGTCCGTCGTTGTGGTGCGCACTATACGGACGCTCCTGAGGGCTGTAAAGCCCCGGATCAAAAAAAAATTCAAAAAATTCAACTTGTTGATTCCGCAGGCCTATTGCCTCCACCTCGACGCTCCGCTGGGGCTGTCCAAGGCAGACATTTCCGGTTTCAATACGCCTATGCCAGAATTCTTATCTATATACCCCAAGGTGAACCCCTTCTGATGGCCGATTGGCAATCCCTCGATCCCGAGGCCGCTCGCGAAGCGGAAAAATACGAAAATCCCATTCCTAGCCGTGAGCTGATCCTGCAGCGTCTCGCCGACCGTGGCGAACCGGCCGCTCGCGAAGAGCTGGCTGCCGAGTTCGGCCTGCACGAAGAAGACCAGATCGAAGCCCTGCGCCGCCGTCTGCGCGCCATGGAGCGCGATGGCCAGCTTATCTATACCCGGCGCGGCACCTATGCCCCGGTAGACAAGCTTGACCTGATTTGCGGTCGCGTCTCCGGCCACCGCGATGGTTTCGGCTTCCTGATCCCTGATGATGGCAGTGAAGACCTCTTCCTGAGCCCTGCGCAGATGCGCCTGGTGTTCGACGGTGACCGCGGTCTGGCCCGGGTTTCCGGTGTCGATCGCCGTGGCCGTCGTGAAGGCGTGCTGGTCGAAATCATCTCCCGTGCCCACGAGAGCGTGGTCGGCCGCTACTTCGAGGAAGGTGGCATTGGTTATGTCACTCCCGATAACCCTAAGATCCAGCAGGAAGTGCTGGTGACTGCCGGGCGTAACGGTGGTGCGAAGATTGGCCAGTTCGTCGAGATCAAGATCACCCATTGGCCGACCCCACGCTTCCAGCCCCAGGGCGATGTGGTGGAGGTGATCGGCAACTACATGGCGCCCGGCATGGAGATCGATGTCGCGCTGCGTAGCTACGATATTCCTCACGTCTGGCCTAAAGATGTGATCAAGGAAGCGCGCAAGTTCCGCTCCGAGGTCGAAGAGAAGGACAAGGAAAAGCGCATCGATCTGCGTCATCTTCCGTTCGTCACCATCGATGGCGAAGATGCCCGCGACTTCGACGATGCCGTTTATTGCGAGCCCTTGGGCAAGCTGCGGCTGTTCTCGGGCGGCTGGCGCCTATATGTGGCGATCGCTGACGTTTCCAGCTATGTGCGCCTAGGTTCGGCCCTGGATGTCGAGGCGCAGCAGCGCGGCAACTCGGTGTACTTCCCCGAGCGCGTGATTCCGATGCTGCCCGAGGAGCTGTCCAACGGCCTGTGTTCGCTGAACCCGCACGTCGATCGCCTGGCTATGGTCTGCGAAATGACCATCAACAAGGCCGGTCAGATGGTCGACTATCAGTTCTACGAAGCGGTGATTCATTCCCATGCCCGCCTGACCTACAACAAGGTCAGCAGCATGCTCGAACATGCCCGTACCCGCGAAGGCAAGGCCCTGCGCGAGGAGTACAGCGCTGTACTGCCGGACCTCAAGCACCTCTATGCCTTGTACAAGGTGCTGGTGGCGGCTCGCCACACCCGTGGCGCGATCGACTTCGAGACCCAGGAAACCCGCATCATCTTCGGTGAAGACCGCAAGATCGATGAAATTCGTCCGACCGTACGCAACGATGCCCACAAGCTGATCGAGGAGTGCATGCTGGCGGCCAACGTGGCCACCGCCGAGTTCCTGCAGAAGCACGGCGTTCCGGCACTCTACCGTGTGCACGATGGCCCGCCACCGGAGCGCCTGGAAAAACTGCGCGCATTCTTGGGCGAGCTGGGCCTTTCGCTGCACAAGGGCAAGGATCCTTCGCCGAAGGACTACCAGGCCCTGTTGGCGAGCATTGCCGGGCGCCCGGACTTCCATCTGATCCAGACCGTCATGCTGCGCTCGTTGAGCCAGGCGGTGTACAGCGTCGAGAATAACGGCCACTTCGGCCTGAACTACGAGGCCTACACCCACTTCACCTCGCCGATTCGCCGTTACCCGGACCTGCTGGTGCATCGCGCCATCCGCAGCGTGATCCGCTCGAAGATCGATACTCCGCATGTCAAGCGGGCGGGTGCCATGAGCATTCCGAAGGCGCGCATTTACCCGTACGACGAAAACACCCTCGACCAGATGGGCGAGCAGTGCTCGATGACCGAGCGACGTGCCGACGAGGCCACGCGTGACGTCGTCAACTGGCTCAAATGCGAATACATGCGCGACCGTGTCGGCGAGACCTTCCCGGGCGTGATCACCGCGGTGACCGGCTTCGGCCTGTTCATCGAACTGACCGACATCTATGTGGAAGGCCTGGTACATGTCAGCGCCTTGCCGGGTGACTATTACCACTTCGATCCGGTGCACCATCGTCTGTCTGGCGAGCGCAGTGGTCGCAGCTTCCGCCTGGGCGATACTGTCGAGGTCAAGGTCATGCGTGTCGACCTGGAGCAGCGCAAGATCGACTTCGAGATGTCCGAGGCGAGCGTCAACGCCCCGGTCGGTCGCAAACCCGCTGCCGCGGCCGACAAAGCGGTACCTGCAGCCCAGCCGGCACCTGCATCCGAGGCGAAGATCTCGCCCAAGCCGCGCAGTCGCAAAAGCGAGACTGCCGAGGCGTACTTCCCCAAGGACGCCGTGCAGCGTAATGCCGAAGTGCGCAAAAGCCGGGAAATGAAAAAGGCGCTGATGAGCGAGGCCCGTCACAGCCACGCCAGCGGCAAGTCGGACAAAGGCGCCAAGGCGTCCGGCAAGCCGACCAAGCATCGCAAGGGGCCGTCGAAGTCCGGCGCGCCGCGCAAAGGCAAGAACAAGTCATGAGTCAGCTGGAAAAAATCTACGGCGTGCATGCCGTGCAGGGGCTGTTGCAGCATCATCCCAAGCGGGTCAAGCAGATCTGGTTGTCCGAGGGGCGCAGCGAGCCGCGTATCCAGAGCCTGTTGGCCTTGGCGGCGGAAAACCGCGTTCCGGTCGGCCAGGCCGAGCGCCGCGAGCTCGATGCCTGGGTCGAAGGTGTGCACCAAGGTGTCGTCGCCGAGGTCAGCCCGAGCCAGGTCTGGGGCGAGGCCATGCTCGACGAGTTGCTCGAACGTGCTGAACGGCCACCGCTGATCCTGGTGCTCGATGGTGTCACCGATCCGCATAATCTCGGTGCCTGCCTGCGTACTGCCGATGCTGCCGGTGTCACGGCAGTGGTGATTCCCAAGGACAAGTCGGCGACGCTCACGGCCGTGGTGCGCAAGGTCGCCTGCGGCGCTGCCGAGGTGATTCCACTGGTGGCCGTGACCAACCTTGCCCGTACGCTGGAGAAACTCCAGCAGCGTGGGCTATGGGTGGTCGGGACTGCAGGCGAGGCCGAGCAGGAGATCTACCAGCAGGATCTGACTGGCCCGCTGGTGATGATCATGGGCGCCGAAGGCAAGGGCATGCGTCGCCTGACCCGCGAGCACTGCGACTTCCTGGTCAAGTTGCCGATGGCCGGTAGCGTCAGCAGCCTGAACGTGTCGGTGGCTACCGGGGTGTGCCTGTTCGAAGCTGTGCGCCAGCGTCAGGCCAAGGGCTGATGCCCATTTGCGGGTGATCCCGCTGCTACAGGGTAGTGGGAGCGGGATTACCTGCCAAAGGGGCGGCGCCTCTTTCGCGGGGCACCGGCAATTTGTTTCCGGCTGTTCAAATAATCACCAGCCACCTTGCTTGTACTCCCCGCCTTCTCTACAATTGCGCCCCTTGCCAAGCAGGCAGGCGCGCATGTGCCTCTTTCCAAGGCAAGACATACAGTGTCATTCACTCCTTGTCTGACCACAGTGCTGGCAGACTACTAACCCGTAAGGAGCATTCATGCGTCATTACGAAATCATCTTCCTGGTTCACCCGGACCAGAGCGAGCAAGTCGGCGGCATGGTTGAGCGTTACACCAAGCTGATCGAAGAAGACGGCGGCAAGATCCACCGCCTGGAAGACTGGGGCCGTCGTCAGCTGGCCTACGCCATCAACAACGTTCACAAGGCTCACTACGTGATGCTGAACGTTGAGTGCACCGGCAAGGCCCTGGCCGAGCTGGAAGACAACTTCCGCTACAACGATGCCGTGATCCGTAACCTGATCATCCGTCGCGACGAAGCCGTCACCGGCCCGTCCGAGATGCTGAAGGCCGAAGAGAACCGCAGCGAGCGCCGTGAGCGTCGCGAGCGTCCTGAAGCTGCTGATGGCGTCGATGGCGACGACAGCAACGACAGCGACAACAGCGATAACGCTGACGAGTAATCCACGGACCTTTTTGAGGAGCCTATTACATGGCACGTTTCTTCCGTCGTCGTAAATTCTGCCGCTTCACTGCTGAAGACGTGAAAGAGATCGACTACAAAGATCTCAACACCCTGAAAGCTTACGTATCCGAAACCGGCAAGATCGTTCCAAGCCGTATCACCGGTACCAAAGCTCGTTATCAGCGTCAGCTGGCTACCGCTATCAAGCGCGCCCGCTTCCTGGCCCTGCTGCCCTACACCGACAGCCACGGCCGCTGAGACCGGGTCGTCGACAAGTAGCAAGGGATAAGCATGCGAGCGTTGGCTGATTTCATCATGCGCGGTCGTGTGCAGGCCTCCATTGTGGTGGCCGGTTGTGCGGCGTTGCCGCTGTTGTTCTGGTTGAGTGCCGCCGCCGGGAGCCTGGTGTTCCTGCGGCGCGGTTTCAAGGACGCTTCCTCGGTCATCGTCTGGGGTATCTTGCCGGCGTTGGCCTGGTGGATCTTCGGCGAGCCACGCACCTTGATGGTGCTGCTGGGGACGCTGGGGCTGGCTGCGCTGCTGCGCGCCGGACATTCCTGGAACCGGGTGCTGTTGTCCAGCATCGCCCTGGGCCTGTTGTACGGTGTTGTGCTTGGTTCGGTGTTCCGCGAACCGATTGAAGCTCTGGCGCGAGCGCTTGAAAAAGCCCTGCCGCAGATGCTCGACGGCCTCTATCAGCAGTTGTCGGTAGAGGAACAGGCACACCTTGGAAGTCTCATCGTACCGGTGCTCGGCGGCCTGATTGCGGCCCTGTTGCAAGTTGTCAGCGTGCTGGCCCTGATGTTGGGTCGCTACTGGCAAGCCGTGTTGTACAACCCGGGAGGTTTCGGCCGCGAGTTTCACGCGGTACGGATTCCCCTGGTGCCGATGCTGGTGCTGTTGGCCTGCATGCTGTTCGGCCCGAACTTCGGTCCTGGCCTGGCATTGCTGACGCCACTGTGCAGTGTGCCGCTCATGTTCGCGGGGATTGCCCTGTTGCATGGGTTGGTGGCCCAGAAGCGCCTGGCCAAATTTTGGCTGGTGGGGTTGTACGTGACGCTGGTGCTGTTCATGCAGCTGACTTATCCGTTGCTCGTGGTCTTGGCCATTGTCGATAGCCTGATTGATTTTCGCGGTCGCAAGTCCCCTCACCAGGGTGACGATTCCGCGAACGGTGAAGGTTAAAAGTTAAGAGGTTTTACCAAATGGAACTGATCCTGCTGGAAAAAGTCGCCAACCTGGGCAACCTGGGCGACAAAGTAAAAGTAAAAGGTGGTTACGGCCGTAACTTCCTGCTGCCTTTCGGCAAGGCCGTCGTTGCCAACGCCGTCAACCTGGCTGCGTTCGAAGAGCGTCGCGCCGAGCTGGAAAAAGCTGCTGCCGAGCGTAAAGCTTCGGCTGAAAGCCGCGCTGCCCAACTGGCCGAGCTGGAAGTGACCATCACTGCCACCGCTGGTGACGAAGGCAAGCTGTTCGGTTCGATCGGCACCCACGACATCGCTGACGCCCTGACCGCCTCCGGCGTTGAAGTGGCCAAGGCTGAAGTTCGTCTGCCGAACGGCACCATCCGTAACGTCGGCGAATACGACGTTGCCGTGCACCTGCACAGCGACGTTGAAGCCACCGTTCGCGTGGTTGTCGTCGCAGCCTAAGCTGCCGCGAATCGGTTGGCTCCTTGGGGCCAGCCGGTTAACATCGGGCACGGTCCTGCATCATGCAGGTCGTGCCCTTTGTCTTTTTCATCACCCAGATTTTTCGTGTGGACATGAACGAGATCAGCAATCCCGAACAACTAGACCTGCAGACTGCCGCCCTCAAGGTGCCGCCGCACTCCATCGAGGCCGAACAGGCCGTGCTCGGTGGCCTGATGCTGGACAACAACGCGTGGGAGCGGGTGCTGGACCAGGTCTCGGACGGTGATTTCTATCGGCATGACCACCGCCTGATCTTCCGCGCCATCCACAAACTGGTGGATCAGAACCAGCCGTTCGACGTGGTCACGCTGCACGAGCAGTTGGACAAGGAAGGCCTGTCGACCCAGGTCGGCGGGCTGGCGTACCTGGCCGAGCTGGCCAAGAACACGCCCTCGGTGGCCAACATCAAGGCCTATGCGGCGATCATTCGCGAGCGGGCCACGCTGCGCCAGTTGATCAGCATCAGCACCGATATCGCCGACAACGCCTTCAACCCCCAGGGCCGCAATGCCGCGGAAATTCTCGATGACGCCGAACGGCAGATCTTCCAGATCGCCGAAGCGCGACCCAAGACCGGTGGCCCGGTGGGCGTCAACGAGCTGCTGACCAAGGCCATTGACCGCATCGACACGCTGTTCAACTCCGACAGCGACATCACCGGTCTGTCGACCGGCTATACCGACCTGGATGAGAAGACCAGCGGCCTGCAGCCAGCGGACCTGATCATCGTCGCGGGTCGCCCTTCGATGGGTAAGACCACCTTCGCCATGAACCTGGTGGAGAACGCAGTGCTGCGCAGCGACAAGGCGGTGCTGGTGTTCTCCCTGGAGATGCCCGGCGATGCGCTGATCATGCGTATGCTGTCGTCCCTGGGGCGCATCGACCAGACCAAGGTGCGTTCCGGTCAGCTGGACGACGACGACTGGCCGCGCCTGACCTCGGCAGTCAACCTGCTCAACGACCGCAAGCTGTTCATTGACGATACCGCCGGCATCAGTCCCTCGGAAATGCGTGCCCGTACCCGTCGTCTGGTCCGCGAGCATGGCGATATCGCCATGATCATGGTCGACTACCTGCAGTTGATGCAGATCCCTGGCTCCAGCGGTGATAACCGGACCAACGAGATCTCCGAGATCTCGCGTTCCCTCAAGGCGCTGGCCAAGGAATTCAACTGCCCGGTCATCGCCCTGTCGCAGCTCAACCGCTCCCTCGAGCAGCGCCCGAACAAGCGACCGGTGAACTCCGACTTGCGTGAATCCGGAGCGATCGAGCAGGACGCCGACGTGATCATGTTCGTCTACCGTGACGAGGTGTATCACCCCGAGACCGAGCACAAGGGCATCGCCGAAATCATCATCGGCAAGCAGCGTAACGGCCCCATCGGCTTCATCCGCCTGGCGTTCATCGGCAAGTACACCCGTTTCGAGAACCTCGCGCCGGGCATGTACAACTTCGACGACGACGAATAACCCTTCCAGCGGTACGTCTGTCCCTTGTGACGACGGGTTTGCCTGCGAATACAGTGGACTCTGCGCCATCGCATTCGCGGGTGAACCCGCTCCCACAGGGCGACAGTCTCTTTTTTTGAGCACACGAATCCGACCACTATCGTCGGATTTGATCAAATTTTGTGCTATATTCCGCGCCCGCGATTTCCCTGCACACCAGAACCGGTCACTGACATGCAAGCAGCCAAACCACTCTACGACTATCCCAAGTACTGGGCCGAATGCTTCGGGCCGGCACCGTTCCTGCCAATGAGCAGGGAGGAGATGGATCAGCTCGGCTGGGATTCCTGCGACATCATTATCGTGACCGGAGACGCCTACGTAGACCATCCGTCCTTCGGTATGGCCATCATTGGCCGGCTGCTGGAAGCCCAGGGCTTTCGCGTCGGCATCATTGCCCAGCCGAACTGGCAGTCGAAGGACGACTTCATGAAGCTTGGCGAGCCGAACCTGTTCTTCGGCGTCGCGGCAGGCAACATGGACTCGATGATCAACCGCTATACCGCGGACAAGAAGATCCGTTCCGACGATGCCTATACCCCGGGTGGCCTGGCGGGCAAGCGCCCTGACCGCGCAAGCCTGGTGTACAGCCAGCGCTGCAAGGAGGCCTACAAGCATGTGCCGATCGTGCTCGGTGGCATCGAAGCCTCCCTGCGTCGCATCGCCCACTACGACTACTGGCAGGACAAGGTCCGTCACTCGATTCTGATCGATGCCAGCGCCGACATCCTGCTGTACGGCAACGCCGAGCGCGCCATTGTCGAAGTCGCCCAGCGCCTGTCCCAGGGCGAAAGCATCGAGAGCATTACCGATGTACGCGGCACCGCCTTCGTGCGCCGTGACACGCCAGAGGGTTGGTACGAGATCGACTCGACCCGCATCGATCGCCCAGGACGTGTCGACAAGATCATCAACCCCTACGTCAACACCCAGGACACCCAGGCCTGCGCCATCGAGCAGGCCAAGGGTGAAGTCGAGGACCCGAACGAAGCCAAGGTTGTGCAGATTCTCGACAGCCCGCGCATGACCCGTGAGAAGTCGGTGATCCGCCTGCCATCGTTCGAGAAGGTGCGCAACGACCCGGTCCTCTACGCCCACGCCAACCGTGTGCTGCACCTGGAGACCAACCCCGGGAACGCCCGCGCTTTGGTGCAGAAGCATGGTGAGGTGGACGTCTGGTTCAACCCACCACCCATCCCGATGAGCACCGAGGAAATGGACTACGTGTTCGGCATGCCTTACGCGCGCGTCCCGCATCCGGCCTATGGCAAGGAGCGCATCCCGGCCTACGAGATGATTCGCTTCTCGGTGAACATCATGCGTGGCTGCTTCGGCGGCTGCACCTTCTGCTCGATCACCGAGCACGAAGGCCGAATCATCCAGAACCGTTCCCACGACTCGATCATCCGCGAAATCGAGGAAATGCGTGACAAGGTGCCGGGCTTCACCGGCGTGGTCTCCGACCTCGGCGGTCCGACCGCCAACATGTACCGCATCGCCTGCAAGAGCCACGAGATCGAGAAGCACTGCCGCAAGCCGTCCTGCGTGTTCCCAGGCATCTGCGAGAACCTCAACACCGACCACAGTTCGCTGATCGAGCTGTACCGCAAGGCGCGTGCCCTCCCGGGGGTGAAGAAGATCCTGATCGCCTCGGGCCTGCGCTACGACCTCGCCGTGGAGTCTCCGGAGTACGTCAAGGAACTGGTGACCCACCACGTCGGCGGCTACCTGAAGATTGCCCCGGAGCACACCGAGCGGGGGCCGCTGGACAAGATGATGAAGCCGGGGATCGGCACCTACGACCGCTTCAAGCGCATGTTCGAGAAGTTCTCGAAGGAAGCGGGCAAGGAGCAATACCTGATCCCGTACTTCATCGCCGCGCACCCCGGTACCACCGACGAGGACATGATGAACCTCGCCCTGTGGCTCAAGAGCAATGGTTTCCGCGCCGACCAGGTGCAGGCGTTCTACCCTTCGCCGATGGCCTCGGCCACGGCCATGTACCACTCGGGCAAGAATCCGCTGCGTAAGGTGACCTACAAGAGCGAAGGGGTGGAGATCGTCAAGAGCGAAGAACAGCGTCGCCTGCACAAGGCCTTCCTGCGCTATCACGATCCGAAGGGCTGGCCAATGCTGCGTGAAGCGCTGCAACGCATGGGGCGCGCTGACCTGATCGGTCCGGGCAAGCACCAGTTGATCCCGCTGCATCAGCCGCAGACCGACAGCTACCAGAGCGCTCGCCGCAAGAACTCGACTCCTGCCGGCAGCCACAAGGTGGGCAAAGACCAGAAGATCCTGACCCAGCACACCGGCCTGCCGCCGCGCGCCAGCGATGGCAGCAAGCCGTGGGACAAACGTGAGAAGGCCAAGGCCGAAGCGTTCGCTCGCAACCAACAGGCGGCCAAGGAGCGCAGGGAAGCGGCCAAGGGCGGCAAAGGCAAGAAGAAGCCTCGTCAGCCTGTCATTCCGCGCTAATCGATAGCCTGGGCACTGGACCCTGTGGAAGCGGGCTTATCCGCGAATGCTGAGGTGTCTGCCGACGCATTGGCAGTAAAACCCGTTCCACAGGTCAGATGCGGGGCCCATCGATCGAGATCAATCAGGTTTCTTGTCGACCCACTTGGGTAGCACGGGCGGCACGAATTCCTCCATCGCATCCAGCAGCTCATCCGGCTGCTTGCCGAGCAACAGCATCGCCCGGTGCTGCGGTCTTACGAAGCCTTCTTCGACGATATGGTCGAGGAACCCGCCCAGCTTTTCATAGAACCCGTTCACATCCAGTAAGCCCAATGGCTTGGCGTGGTAGCCCAGCTGGCCCCAGGTCCAGACCTCGAACAGTTCCTCTAGCGTTCCCAGGCCTCCCGGAAGGGCGATGAAGGCATCGCTCAGCTCGGCCATGCGCGCCTTGCGGGCGTGCATGCCGTCGACCACTTCCAGCCGTGGCAGGCCTTTATGGCCAATTTCCGCATCGATGAGGCTCTGCGGCATGACGCCGATCACTTCGCCGCCAGCCGCCATGGCGGCATCGGCCACAGCCCCCATCAGACCCACGGAGCCCCCGCCGTACACCAGGGTCAGGCCGCGCCGGGCGATGGCCTGGCCTAGGGCTACCGCGGCTTCACGATAAGCGGGGTTGGTGCCGATGCTGGCACCGCAAAAGACACAAACGGAACGTACAGGCATTGCTCATCTCCCATCACATGCGCGCACAGGGTAAGGCGCATGCCTGCCGCTTCCAAGCGCCGATTCACTCGGGGCGGGAGAACTCGCAGACTGCCGCGCCACTGGCGCCACAGGCGTAGGCAGCCAGCAGGCTGCGCATCATGCTGCTCAAGGTCATGGTACTTGCTCCTGAATGAGAGGTTGTCCCATCGTCCATTAAGAGGGCATGATGTGCACTTAGATTGGTTGTATACAATCCATTGAACAAATCTACTGGCTGAGGCCTTTCCTCCTTGACCCATATCAGCGGGGAGGCGAGCGGTTTCAGGCAGTCTCGCAATATTAAACCCTGCCAAGGAGATTCATGATGTTTGCGAAAGCTGTAGCGGTATCCCTGCTGACCCTCGCCAGCGCTTCTGTCTTTGCAGCCGAGTGCTCGGTGACTGTCGAATCCACCGACCAGATGTCCTACACCACCAAGGAATTCACCGTCGACAAGAGCTGCAAAGAGTTCACTGTCAAGCTGACCCATTCCGGCAGCCTGCCGAAGAACGTCATGGGCCACAACCTGGTGATCAGCAAGACTGCCGACATGCAGGGCATCGCCACCGAAGGCATGAGCAAGGGTCTGGAAAACGACTACCTCAACGCCGCCAATGCCGGGATCATCGCTCATACCAAGATGATCGGTGCGCCAGAGAAGGAAACCGAAGTGAAGTTCGACACCTCCAAGCTCGAAGCCGGTGGCGACTACAGCTTCTTCTGCACCTTCCCAGGCCATATCTCGATGATGAAGGGCAAGGTCATCGTCAAGTAAGCGAAACCTGAGCGTATAACCTGTGGGAGCGGGTTTGCCCGCGAATGCCTCGGTGGTCTGCCACTGCATTCGCGGGTGAGCCCGCTCCCACAGGCGTTTCTAGGGGCTGATCAAGGCGCGAACGGCAGCTCGCGTTTGTGCTGGCTCTTGCGGTAGGTGGCGACGATGATGTCGAACGCCTCCTGGCTGACCGGTTCACCGTGCAGGAACGCGTCGATCTGCTTGTAGGTCACGCCGTGGGAGGCTTCGTCCGGCTTGCCCGGTGCTAGGTCTTCCAGGTCCGCGGTCGGGACTTTTTCCACCAACGCTTCCGGCGCGCCGAAACTGCGAGCGATGTCTCGCACTTGGTTCTTCACCAGGCCGCTCAGTGGTGCCAGGTCGCAGGCGCCATCACCGAACTTGGTGAAAAAGCCCATTACCGCCTCGGCAGCATGATCTGTTCCGATCACCAGGCCGCCCCGGGCGCCGGCAATGGCGTACTGGGCCACCATGCGCATGCGCGCCTTGACGTTACCCACGACGAAATCCACCAGGGTCGGCGAGCCGCCTTCCAAGGCTTTGGTCTCGGCTGCCAGGGCGCGGACGGCCGGGGCGATATCCACGGTGTGCACTTCATCGGCTTTGATCACATCCAGACACGCCTGGGCGTCGTGTTCGTCGTGCTGTACCTGATAGGGCAGGCGCACGGCGATGAAGCGGTAGCTGTCGTCTCCGGTCTCGGCACGCAACTCATTGATCGCGCGCTGGGCGAGCAGGGCGGCGGTCAGCGAGTCGACGCCGCCGCTGATGCCTAGGACCAGGGTCTTGAGCCGAGCATTGGCCAGGCATCCCTTGATGAAAGCCACGCGCCGGGTGACTTCGGCCTGGAGCGCGGCGGCGTCGGCAAACGGGGGCTGCACCTTGAGCTGCTGCGCAATCTCTCGCTGAACGGCTTGCATGGGTTACTCCTTGCTGGGGACTTTGAATACGTGGCGCAGGTAATTGACGAAGTTCTCGTCACGGCACTGGGTCTTGGCGGCCTCGTCGGAGATCTTGGCCACCGGCGAGCCGTTGCAGTCGGTCATTTTAAGCACGATGCTCATCGGCGCTACACCAGGAATGTCACAGGTAAGGTTGGTGCCGATACCGAAGCTGACATTGATGCGACCGCGCAGGGCACGGAAGATTTCCAGTGAACGGGTCAGGTTCAGGCCGTCGGAAAACACCAGCGTCTTGGTCATCGGGTCGATGCCCAGTTTGCGGTAGTGGGCTATGGCCTTTTCCGCCCAGGCCACCGGATCGCCGGAATCATGGCGCAGGCCGTCGAAAAGCTTGGCGAAATACAGGTCGAAATCGGTCAGGAAGGCGTCCATGGTGATGCAGTCGGTCAAGGCGATGCCCAAAAGCCCGCGGTATTCGCGGACCCAGCAGTCCAGCGCGGCGATCTGGCTGTCGATCAGCCGAGGGCCCAGTTGCTGGTGGGCCATGATCCACTCATGGGCCATGGTGCCCAGGGGCCTGACATCCAGCTTCCAGGCCAGGTCCACGTTGCTGGTGCCGACGAAGCGCGCTGGGAAGTCATCACGCAACACCCGTACCACTTCTTCCTGCACTCGACCGGAAAAGCGCCGCCGGGTACCGAAGTCGGCCACTTGCAGTTCGGCCAGCTCCTCGTCGCTGGCATGGGCACGCAGCCAGTCGAACTTACGGTACAACTGATCACGCGCCTCGCTAAGGCGCATGCGTGGGTGCAAATGACGATTGCGCACTTCGCTGATGATGGCCAGCAACGGCACTTCGAACAGGATCACGTGCAGCCATGGGCCACGCAGGCGCAAGAACAGCTGATCGTTCTCGATGCCAATACGCAAGTAACGCAGGTTGAAACGAAACAGCCCAAGAAAACGCAGGAAGTCGGGCTTGAGGAAGCTGATGCGCTCGAGGAAGGCTAGCTGACCATCGTCCAAGCTAAGGTCGCTGAGGTGTTCGATTTCTTTGCGGATTTCGTCGAGGTAGGGGCGCAGGTCCTCGCCGTTGCGACAGCGGAACTCCCATTCCACGTCTGCATCAGGGTAGTTGTGCAGGACGGCCTGCATCATGGTCAGTTTGTAGAAGTCGGTGTCGAGCAGGTTGTGCACGATGCGCTCGGCAAATGCGCTCTCGCTCATTGAGGGGCTCCAGGTGGCGGCGCTCGCGTCACAAAGCAGGCGCGCGGAATCCGCGCCATTGTGCCAGCGTTTGCGCCGTCGTGAGCACATTGGCTTCGGTAACGGCCCGTGCGTTCGGCCTAGGCGGCCCCTGTCGGAGCGGGCTTGTCCCGCGATTTGGCGCTTTTGTCGCCCGTGAGCCGGGCACTTTCCTACACACTGCGCCGCCTCGTAACGGTGCCCCCTGTAGCAGTTGTGCACTTGCAGTGTGCAGTTCGGTGACGTCGCCCTGTTACAGGGCGGTTGCACGTAAACACTTGCCAGGGTTGCAATGATGGCACCGAGCGGTTGCCCAGAATGGCCAGCAGGGTTGCGACTTGTCTAGGTTAGACGGTTGCACGCTCAATAAAGAAAAGGCCGTCGGTCGCCTTTAGTCCGCTCTCTCTCTGCGTTTTGCGACGAAGACAAATCCGCTGGCACGGCGCTTGCTCTGAGGTCAGTGCTGAAAGTTGTAGTGCCAACCAAAAAAACTCTAAGGAGCACCACCTCATGTCGCAGACGTTTTACAAGAAAGGTTTCCTGGCTCTCGCCGTAGCTTCGGCACTGGGTGTTTCCTCGTTTGTTCAGGCCGATGTGAAGATCGGTGTCGCAGGCCCGATGACCGGCGCCAACGCAGCGTTTGGCGAGCAGTACATGAAAGGTGCCCAGGCGGCAGCCGACAAGATCAACGCCGCAGGTGGGGTCAACGGCGAGAAGATCATCCTGGTCAAGGGCGATGACGCCTGCGAACCGAAGCAAGCCGTGGCCGTGGCCAACCGTCTGGTCGACCAGGACAAAGTCATCGGCGTGGTCGGTCACTTCTGCTCCTCCAACACCATCCCGGCCTCCGAGGTCTACGACGAAGCTGGCGTGATCGCCATCACCCCGGGCTCGACCAACCCTCAGGTGACCGAGCGAGGGCTCTCGGCCATGTTCCGCATGTGCGGTCGCGACGACCAGCAGGGCATCGTGGCCGGCGACTACATCGTCGATGTACTCAAGGGCAAGAAAGTCGCTGTCCTGCACGACAAGGACACCTACGGTCAGGGCCTGGCCGATGCGACCAAGGCGCAGCTTGAAAAACGTGGCGTGAAACCTGTGCTGTACGAAGGCCTGACCCGAGGCGAGAAAGACTTCAGCGCGGTGGTCACCAAGATTCGTTCCACCGGTGCCGACGTGGTCTACTTCGGTGGCCTGCACCCAGAAGCCGGCCCATTGGTACGCCAACTGCGCGAACAAGGTCTGAAGGATGTGAAGTTCATGTCCGACGACGGCATCGTGACCGACGAACTGGTAGCCACCGCTGGCGGTGCCCAGTACGTCAATGGCGTGTACATGACCTTCGGCGCCGACCCGCGCCTGCTGCCTGACAGCAAGGCGGTGGTGGAGGAGTTCCGCAAGGCCGGTACCGAACCTGAAGGCTACACCCTGTACGCCTACGCCTCCCTCCAGGCCCTGGCTGCCGCGTTCAACGGCGCCAAGTCGAACAAGGGCGAAGACGCTGCCAAGTGGCTCAAGGCCAACCCGGTTCAGACCGTCATGGGCGAGAAGAAGTGGGACAACAAGGGCGACCTGACCGTCTCCGACTACGTGGTCTACCAGTGGGATGCCAACGGCAAGTACCACCAGCTGGAAAAACAAAAATAACAATGGCGACCGGCCCGGATGCGCAGTGCTCCGGGCCGCAGCCCCGCGGTACCTGTCTTTATCCGTAGATCTGCACAGTTCTGCGCTGCGAGGGCCGCTTCAGCGGTGGTCCGCCGTGGTCGGCGCTCGTGCAATCTCAATCAGGTGAGATTGCGTTATGGATGGTATTTTCCTGCAGCAACTGATCAATGGACTGACCCTTGGGTCTGTCTATGGTCTGATCGCCATCGGCTACACAATGGTCTATGGCATCATCGGCATGATCAACTTCGCGCACGGCGAGGTGTATATGATCTCCGCGTACCTCGCGGCGATCAGCCTGGCATTGCTGGCCTACTTCGGTATCGAGTCGTTTCCGCTGCTGATGTTGGGAACCTTGTTGTTCACCATCGTCGTCACGGGCATCTATGGCTTCACCATCGAGCGCATCGCCTACAAGCCCCTGCGTAACTCCACTCGCCTGGCACCGCTGATCAGTGCCATCGGCATCTCGCTGATCCTGCAGAACTACGCGCAGATCAGCCAGGGCGCCCGCCAGCAAGGCGTGCCCACCCTGCTCGAAGGCGCCTGGCGCGTCGAAGTGGGGACCGGCTTCGTGCAACTGACCTACACCAAGATCTTCATCCTGGTGGCGGCCTTCGTCGGCATGGCCCTGCTCACCTATGTGATCAAGTACACCAAGCTCGGCCGCATGTGCCGCGCGACCCAGCAAGACCGCAAGATGGCCTCGATCCTGGGGATCAACACCGACCGGGTGATCTCCTACGTGTTCGTCATCGGTGCGGTGATGGCTGCCCTCGCAGGCGTGCTGATCACCATGAACTACGGCACCTTCGACTTCTATGCCGGCTTCATCATCGGCATCAAGGCGTTCACCGCCGCGGTGCTCGGCGGCATTGGCTCGCTCCCTGGCGCCATGCTTGGCGGGATCATCCTGGGGATCTCCGAGTCGTTGTTCTCCGGCCTGATCAACTCCGACTACAAGGACGTGTTCAGTTTCTCACTGCTGGTGATGATCCTGATCTTCCGTCCCCAAGGCCTGTTGGGTCGCCCGCTCGTGGCTAAGGTGTGAACATGTCTGCTGCCAATACTGTTTCTTCCGGTTTCGATATCAAGCGCAGCCTGCTGGAGACCATCGTCGCCGGCCTGCTTGCCCTGATCGTGTTTGGCCCTGTCGTCGGCGTGGTGCTCGACGGCTACAGCTTCAATGCAGAACCCCGTCGCGTGGCCTGGCTGGTCGGAGGGGTGATGTTGGGGCGCTTCCTGCTCAGCCTGTTTGTGCAGACCGCCTCGGGGCAGCGCATGCTCCAGGGCTTCGAAAGTGGCGGATCGGGCGTGCACGTGCTGGCGCCTGACTACAAGTCACGGCTGCGTTACATCATTCCGGCGCTGATCGTCATCGCCATCGTGTTTCCGGTCTTTGCCAACAAGTACCTGCTCACCGTGGTCATCCTCGGCCTGATCTACGTGCTGCTGGGCTTGGGCCTGAACATCGTGGTGGGTCTGGCGGGCCTGCTCGACCTGGGCTACGTAGCGTTCTACGCCATTGGTGCCTATGGTCTGGCCCTGGGCTACCAGTACCTTGGGCTGGGCTTCTGGAGCGTGCTGCCGCTGGCGGCCATTGCCGCGGCGCTGGCCGGGTGCATACTCGGTTTCCCCGTGTTGCGGATGCATGGCGACTACTTGGCGATCGTGACCTTGGGCTTTGGTGAGATCATCCGCCTGGTGCTGAACAACTGGCTGTCGTTCACTGGTGGCCCCAACGGCATGCCGGCACCGGCACCAACCTTCATGGGCCTAGAGTTCGGCCGTCGTGCCAAGGATGGTGGGGTGCCCATCCACGAGTTCTTCGGTTTCGAATACAACGCCAACCTTAAGTTCGTGTTCATCTATGCAGTGCTGTTCATCGTGGTGCTGGCCGTCCTGTACATCAAGCACCGTCTGACCCGCATGCCGGTCGGCCGGGCCTGGGAGGCGCTGCGCGAGGATGAGATCGCCTGCCGTTCGATGGGCCTGAACCACGTACTGGTCAAGCTTTCGGCGTTTACCCTGGGCGCTTCCACCGCAGGCCTGGCTGGAGTGTTCTTCGCCACCTATCAAGGCTTCGTCAACCCGTCTTCGTTCACCTTCTTCGAATCGGCGTTGATTCTCGCGATCGTGGTGCTCGGCGGCATGGGCTCGACGGTGGGGGTGGTGATTGCCGCCTTCGTGCTGACCGTGGCACCGGAGCTGCTGCGCAGCTTCTCCGAATACCGGGTACTGCTGTTTGGTGTGCTGATGGTGCTGATGATGATCTGGCGACCGCGAGGGCTGATCCGCATCAGCCGTGCCGGTGTGACCCCGCGTAAAGGAGTGGCGCCATGAGCGACGATATCATTCTCTCGGTCGACAACCTGATGATGCAGTTCGGCGGCATCAAGGCGCTCAGCGATGTCAGCCTGAAGGTCCGGCGCAACCAGATCTTCGCCCTGATCGGCCCCAACGGCGCCGGCAAGACCACCGTGTTCAACTGCCTGACCGGCTTCTACAAGGCCAGTGGCGGGCGCATCGAACTGAACGTGCGCGGTGGCCGCACCAATGTGATCCAGTTGCTCGGCGAGCGTTTCCAGGCGGCGGATTTCGTGTCCCCGGCGCGTTTTGCCAATCGCTTGTACTACAAGATGTTCGGTGGTACCCACCTGGTCAACCGCGCAGGCCTGGCCCGGACATTCCAGAACATTCGCCTGTTCAAGGAAATGTCGGTGGTGGAAAACCTGTTGGTGGCCCAGCACATGTGGGTCAACCGCAACCTGCTGGCTGGCGTGCTCAACACCAAGGCCTACCGCAAGGCCGAAAGCGATGCCCTGGACCATGCGTTCTACTGGCTGGAGGTGGTCGATCTGGTCGATTGCGCCAATCGCCTGGCCGGCGAGCTGTCCTACGGACAGCAGCGTCGCCTGGAGATCGCCCGGGCCATGTGCACGCGGCCGAAGATCATCTGCCTGGACGAACCGGCTGCCGGTCTCAACCCCCAGGAAACCGAAGCCCTGAGCCGCATGATCCGCGTGCTTCGCGATGAGCACGACATCACAGTGGTGCTCATCGAGCACGACATGGGCATGGTCATGAGCATCTCGGACCATATCGTGGTGCTCGACCACGGCAATGTGATTGCCGAAGGTGCACCGCAGGACATCCGCAACAACCCGACGGTGATCGCCGCCTACCTGGGTGCCGACGAAGAGGAACTGGTATGAGTGCACCCATTCTCGAGCTCAAGGACCTGGATGTGTTCTACGGGCCCATCCAGGCGCTGAAGAAAGTCAGCATGCACATCAACGAAGGCGAGACGGTCAGCCTGATCGGGGCCAACGGCGCCGGCAAGTCGACCTTGCTGATGTCGATTTTCGGCCAGCCCCGGGCCGCGTCCGGGCAGATCGTCTACCGGGGCACCGACATCACCCGCAAGTCCTCGCACTACATCGCCTCCAACGGCATTGCCCAGTCGCCGGAAGGACGCCGGGTGTTCCCCGACATGACTGTCGAGGAAAACCTGATGATGGGGACCATCCCGATTGGCGACAAGCATGCCGATGAGGACATGCAGCGCATGTACGAACTGTTCCCGCGGCTCAAGGAGCGTCGTAACCAGCGGGCCATGACCATGTCCGGCGGCGAGCAGCAGATGCTCGCCATTGCCCGGGCATTGATGAGCCGTCCCAAGTTGCTGCTGCTTGACGAGCCATCACTGGGGCTGGCGCCGATCGTGGTCAAGCAGATCTTCTCGACCTTGCGCGAGCTGGCCAAGACAGGGATGACCATCTTCCTGGTGGAGCAGAACGCCAACCATGCGCTGAAGCTCTCCGATAGGGCTTATGTGATGGTCAACGGCCAGATCCGCATGAGCGGTACGGGGCAGGAGCTGCTGGTCAACGAGGAAGTGCGCAACGCCTACCTCGGCGGACACTGACCCAGTAACCGGGCCGCAGCGCGGCCCGGTTGTTCACGCCAATGTGGACAACTTGTCGCATACCCTGCACGAGTGCCCGCAGAATCCCTTCGCAAGTCATTGTTTCCACAGGCTTCGCTTTGTCCACGGATCGTGTGGAACCGCCTGTGGAAAACATGGTGGCAGGTGTCTCTACGCCTTTACCGGCGCGCCTTACAGGCCTCTGTATGTTTTTTGACCAAGTCAGGCTTGACGACGTTTTTACTGCAGCCGCGCAGTCTGAAAACAGCGTGTCGATGCTTGGCGAAGGCTGTGGATAACTCTGTGAAAAAGCCTTGGACAGACCGCTGCAAGCGGCACCATTGAAAGCGTTGGGCCATCACCGAAAAGCGCTCCACAGACCCGCTGGGCAACGTTGCGTTCATTCAGGGTGACGAGTTTCCCCCAATCTGTGGGGAAAGCCTTGTGGATAAGGTGCGTATAGGTGCGTTGAGACTGTCTATTACAAGGGTTTCAAGGCATTGGCTATTTATTGACCAGCACGGGGTGCGCTTGCTGGAGACGATGTAGCAGACCATGCTGAGCATCTGTCGACGACAATCCACCGTGAAGGAGATGCGCATGACATCCACCGTATTCATCACCGGCGCGACGTCCGGCTTTGGTGAAGCCACCGCCCGCCGTTTCGCTGAGGCAGGTTGGAAGCTGGTGCTCACCGGTCGGCGCAAGGAGCGCTTGGACGCCCTGTGTGCCGAGCTGTCGGCCAAGACTCTAGTGCATGGTCTTGCGGTCGATGTACGTGATCGCCAGGCCATGGAACAGGCGATCGCCAGCCTGCCGCCGACTTTCGACAAGCTGCAGGGCCTGGTCAACAACGCAGGCCTGGCACTGGGCGCGTCACCTGCCCAGGACTGTGACCTGGACGACTGGGAAACCATGGTCGACACCAACATCAAGGGCTTGATGTACACCACCCGGCTGCTGTTGCCGCGCCTGATTGCCCATGGCCGTGGGGCCAGTATCCTCAACGTAGGTTCGGTGGCGGGCAACTATCCCTATCCGGGCAGCCATGTCTATGGCGGCACCAAGGCGTTCGTCGGGCAGTTTTCATTGAGCCTGCGCTGCGATCTTCGCGGCACCGGCGTGCGTGTCAGCAACATCGAGCCGGGACTGTGCGAGAGCGAGTTTTCGCTGGTGCGCTTTGGCGGGGACCAGGCGCGGTACGATGCCACTTACGCGGGCGCCGAAGCGATCCAGCCCCAGGACATTGCAGAAACCATCTTCTGGGTCCTCAACCAGCCCCCGCACATCAACATCAATAGTCTTGAGTTGATGCCGGTAAGCCAGGATTGGGCGGGGTTTTCGGTCCACCGCTCGAGCAAGGGCTGAACGGTTGCGAACCGGCCTTGGCCGGTTCGCATAGTGCCGCCGATACCTTACTTGATCAGCGACAGGTAGGTTTTATTGGGCTCGATGATGTTCAGGGCCTGGAGCACATCGTTGATCGCGTCCTGGCGGCCGAGATCTTCGGCGGTGGCTTTTTTGCTCATCACGCGACGCAAGCTCAGCAGGTAGCTCAGTTTCCCGTGGGAGTGTTCATCGTAGCGTTGATTGCTGCTGTCGATGATCTTCTGGGCAGCCCTGTCGATCTGCGTTTCCACGAATGCTGCAAAATCGTTGTTTTTCATGTCCATTGTTCCTCCGAGATGGAAGAACAATGGTGAGGGGGCATGGCGGTCGATCAGCAGAGGGAAGTGTTGTCCGCACAGGCAGCCTGCAGGCCTTCCAGACACGTCGCCAAATGGTAGGGCGTGGTGGACGGCATGTCGTGCCGGCTGACCTCGCCTTGGCCATCGCGGCATTCATACCAGCCTCCGGCATGCAGGAACCGACCCTCGAGCGCCTGCAACTGCGCCAGTAACTTCGCCCCGCTCCCCGGCCGCAACGCCAGCGCCCGCAGGTATTCTGCCTGCGCCCAAATGCGTTGGGTGGGGTCGATCACCTTACCCGCCACATCCAGCATGGCCAACACTGCCGAATCCTTAACGCCGGACCGTTCGGCATAGGTGAACGCACGATCGATGGAGGCATGCAGCGGGGTGCCACGCAGCAGCGGCGAAGTGTCGAGCAGATAGAACCATTCGAACTGATGCCCCGGCTCGAACCAGTTATCCACAGCCCCGTTCGGTTTCTCCAGCATCAAGCCGTGGACGGGATCGACGAAGTGCGCCTGCAGCGCTTCACACAGCGACAACAAGGCGTGCTCGACAGCGTCGTCCTCGCGCACCGCCAGGGTCTGCAGGAAGGCTTCGGTCAGGTGCATCTGAGGATTTTGCAGGGGACCGCTACCTAGGTCCGACCAGTCTTCGCCCAGGCTGGCCTCATACAGCCCATCATCCCGGGCGAAGCGCTCGGTGACGATATCCAGGGCGGCGTTGAGCGCGGACTCCACCAGACCCTCGCGCACCTTGCCCCAGTAATGGGCGCACGCGAAGACGATGAAGGCATGGGTATACAGGTCCTTGCGCCGGTCCAGTGGCCGTCCTTCGGCATCGATGCTGTAGAACCAGCCGCCATGTTCGGCATCGTGGAAATGCCGTTGCAGCGAGCGGAACAGCGCCGCCGCCCGCTCGGCCGCGCCCGGTTGCTCGATCCGGCTGCTGAACAGGTACAGCTGCCGGGCACAGGCCATGGCACGGTAGCGCTGCACGGGCATGGGCCGGTGTTCGCCATCGAGGGCTTCAAAGGGCAGGGCCAGTTCGGCATTCCAGCCCGGACCTTGCCACAGTGGCACGATGCAGTCGGCGAAGTGCTGGTTGAAGCGAGCCAGTTCGGGCAGGGTGGGGCGGGGGTCGGACATGAAGGCGCTCGTCGCAATCGGGCAGTGCGCCATGGTAGCAGAATGGGGTTGCAGGGCGCTCGCGCCGGTACTTTGCCGTTGTTGGCAATGATCAGCCTGGATTTCCCAACCCTTGCCAGTGGCGCGCACCCACGAAAATGAAGCGCAGCTGCTGGGTGATCTTCTCCTGCGGGGTGAGGGCCTGTGGATTCGCGGCGTCAGGGCTGTCGATCAGTTCGGGCAACGTGGCGAACACGGTCTTGACCACAAGGTCTGCCATCACTGCCAGAGCGGCGCCGTCCAGATGCTGCCAACGCGGCATGCGCGCCAGGTCGGTGGCGAGGTCTGCGCTGATGCCCTGGCGCAGTTGAGCAATGGCTTGGCGCACGGCCTGGGAGCCACCGTACTGTTCGCGGGCCAGGAACAGGAACTGCGCGCGGTGGGCAGCCACCACATCCAGGAATATCCGCACCGAAGCGTCGGTGATGCCTCCGAGTACGAACTCGTTGTGCCGCACGATCCGGATGGTCTGGCGGAACGTCGCATCGACCTCGGCCACCAGGGCCAGGCCCAGGGCGTCCATGTCGGTGAAATGCCGATAGAAACCGGTGGGGACGATACCCGCGGCCTTGGCTACTTCGCGCAGGCTGATGCTGCCGAAACCCCGGCCACTCTCCATGAGCTGGCAGGCGGCATCGAGCAGGGCCTGGCGTGTCTGTAGCTTCTGTTCGGCGCGCGGCAGCATGGGACGTATTCTGTGACTGTACGGCTGGGCACTCTAGATAAAAAAACGAAGCCCGGTCAATGGACCGGGCTTGGAGGGGAGCAGGTATTGCTTGGCGGGTTGTTGTTCTTGGCCATGGTGATCAGCTCATGCGGCCAAGTTCTACCAGGCGATCGGAACCACCTTCTGCGACGCGGTTGTTACGCTCGATCAGGCGATC
>NZ_KV793284.1:0-4179 GCF_001808425.1 Pseudomonas sp. HMSC08G10
AAAGTGCCGCCCTGGCCCTCGAAGAGAAGGTATTCGTCAAGCCGGGTGCAGTGGACGCTGGCAACTCCGCGTTCACCGCAAGTCCAGACTCCATCGTGGCCGGCAGCGGTCAGACGTCCGAGCTGCAGCTAACGGCCAAGGACGCCAAGGGGAACCTTGTACCTGGCATCGTAGGTGATCTGGAGTTCGAAGTGATCGATAGCATGGGCGGGGCGGCCGGTACCGACGTGACCATCAAGGACCTGCAGGAAACCACCCCAGGTGTATACACCGCCAAACTCACAGGTACCAAGGTGGAGAACTGGAGTGTGACGCCGATTTATAAAAAGACTCACTTGGGCCTTTTGACCAAGACAGTCAAACTGACAGCAACCGCCCCTGCGCCCGATAAATCGACCTTTACAGTATCGGCAACGTCTGGTCTCCCCTATCTAAAAATAACACTCACACTGGAAGCAAAAGATGCGTCCGGCAATCCGCTGACTGGCCTTGCGAGCAACCTGCAATTTGTAGTTAAACATGACTCTCTGGGCCGTCCCTTGGATCCGGGTGACGTGAACATTAGCGAAACTCAAGAAACGGCTACCCCGGGGACTTATACTGCAAAATTTTGGTCCTTCATAGTCGACGACCATACTATCGTGCCACTCTTTAATGGTGCCGACATTGGTACGTTGTCTCAGACTGTCGCAATCAAGTACCTGTATCCCAGCACAGCCAAGGTGCATGTGAAGTATGATGATTTCAACCCGGCTTGGACCAATACCTTGATCAAATCCGCAAAGTTCCACTTCCGAGTGAATGAGCGAGAGGCAAGCAGAGACGAGTACGACGCCACCATAGTAACGCCTGTTTCCTGGCTTTCGGAAATACCCTCTATACCTTTAGGATTCCAAGCCAACGACGTTCCATTGACAACGGAAAGCGTCCAAATAAAGTTTTCGGCAAAAAAAGGAAATAACACCTTCATCCATACGATGACGCCGACATTCCTTAAGCCGTCGAAGGACAAGCTATCCTTTGCTGACGCTACTAGCTCCTGTGAAAGCCAGGGTGGTAGTCTTGCAGATGGGATAGTACGCGAGGCATGGAGAGACTGGAAGAGTATAGGCTATGAAAATGATTTACATTGGCGTACCTCTGACATTAGCCCTTCGTTGTTTGATCCTGTAACGGGGAATACAGAAACGAGCGGTGTCGATCCAAAGGCTAAACATTATTACGTTTGCATGAGTCTGTGACACGTTTTAATACCCCAGCAAAAATCCTGATACCGCAAGGCATCAGGATTTTTTGCGTTTATGCCTCCATGGGCATCGCTCGATCGACTCACGTACGCTATTGCAAAGCCCGCGCCCCCACCCGCTCCCCCTGCTCGATCGGCACCTGCCGCGCCAGATGATCGGCCGCAATGCTCCAGGTAGGCGTCCATGCGCGCCGGGTCGTAGTCCTCGCCGACCGTTGCACGCAGGTAGGCCCGGGCCTCTTCGCGCGAATCGTTGCCACCGAGCCTTCGATCTGGTGGTTGCAGGGAACCCAGA
Source organism: Pseudomonas sp. HMSC08G10 (assembly GCF_001808425.1). Taxonomy (NCBI): domain Bacteria; kingdom Pseudomonadati; phylum Pseudomonadota; class Gammaproteobacteria; order Pseudomonadales; family Pseudomonadaceae; genus Pseudomonas; species Pseudomonas sp. HMSC08G10. Next base: position 1,542 of record NZ_KV793284.1, read on the forward strand.
TCCCGCCCCCGGAGATGGCGGTGGTGCCGCCGTACTCGGCGGCCTTCTCCACCATCAATACCGACAGCCTCTGGTCGTGGGCCCGTAGCGCCGCAGTCATGGCCCCAGCGCCTGAACCGACCACGACCACGTCGTAGACGGCGTCCCAGTGCACAGCCTGCGGATTGTCGTTGTTCATCGATGCACCTCCCCGCTGGCCGCGATTCCATGGAGACCGCACTATGTCCACATATTTTATTTTTGAGCCATTGGGATGACACAAAAACTTGCAGCCGGCCATTAAGTGCGACAATCGCCGCCACTCCCAATGATCACAGAAGGTTCCGCCATGACCCGACAACTGCGCTGGGGCGATGCCAGCCGCATGGACAGTGCCGAGCAAGGGCGTCAGCAGATCCTCGAATGCGCCCTGGCGGCGATGAGCGAGGTGGGCCCGGAGGGGTTTGCCATCGACGACGTGGCGCGCCGGGCGAATATTTCCCGACGCACGCTCTACCGCTACTTCGCCACCAAGCAGGCACTGGTGCAGGCGGTGATCAGCCGCGAGAACGCCGGGTTCTTCAGTGCCATGCAGCAACAGCTGGTCGGCTTCGAGGACGATTTCGAGCGCTACCTGGAAGAATGCCTGTGCTTTGCCGTGCGCTACCGCGACCAGCACCGGGGCGGGTTTCACCAGGGCTACCTGGCCAAGGCGGCCAGGGCCAGCGGGTCGAAGTGCAAATCGGCCATGCTGTCGCCATAGGCGCTGTAATTGAGCAGTTGGCCCAACTGCGCCAGGGCCGTCAGCTCAGGTGCGCCCAGGCCGGGGCGTTGCGCCAGGGCCCGTGCCGGCCCAGCAATGCAATGTCGCGCTTGACCCCGCTGACCAGTTGCACGTTTGGGTCGAGTTCGCCCGCCAGGCGCAACTGCTGCCGGGCGCACAGACCATCGGCGTCGCCGTTGAAGGCGCAATGATCGAGCATGACCGCCCCCTTCAATACATCACCTCGCCGCCATTGGCGTCGAGCTGCGCGCCGTTGATTGCGCTGGAATAGTCCGAGGCCAGAAACAACGCCGCCCGGGCGCATTCATCATCGGTGCGCATACGCCCGCCGGGGATGCCCGCGCTGAATTCGGCCTTGACCTGCGCCTCGCTGATCCCGCGGGCCTCGGCACTCTGACGGACCACCGCCTGCACCGGCGCCCCCCACATCCAGCCGCAGGCCAGGGCATTGACGCGGATTTGGAAGTTGCCCCTGGGCATCGAGCTCAAGCTGGCTGGCGTCGATAAAGCCGGTCTGGATCATCTTGCCGTCGGTCTCGTAACCGCCTTTCTGTGTGCCGAAGCTCAAGTAGGCGACACTGCCGCGCTGGCCGCTGACGCGATAGCGCTGGGCGCCATTGAGGCGGGCGTAGCGGTACAGGTTGTCGGGGTTGTCGGCGCCGATCTTGGCGGTTTCGTGGGAGGGTGTGATGAAGCCTGGAAAGTCCGGGTCGGCGAACTCCGGGTGCATCCCCAGGGCGATGCGCAGCAGGCGCGTGAGGTAGCGAAAGCCTTCGGCGCGGATCTGCGCATCGGCCGGCGCCTCGGCGCGCAGGATCTGCTCGCCGCTGCGCCTTAGCTGTTCGCAGAACCGGTTCCAGGTTTCACCGCTGCACACCTGCTGCTCGGTTGGGTCGTTGGCCATGAGGGTCTCCTTGGGGGGCGGGATGCCGCCGGTTGGGAGACCATAGGAATTGCGACCCTCGGAGTACTACGTCCGAGCGGACTAAACTGCGATGCTCGCAAAAATCAACGTGATGTTCTTTTTTGTATGGCCGTTCGAATCAAGTTGGCCATCCGTTGCGGACCATTTCTCTCTTTCTCCACCACTTCATAAAAGTGACGGGTGGAAGGAAACACATCGTCTCGCTCGCCTGCCTCTATATATTTCTCATCATTTGGATTAGCCCCAATGATGCTCCCATCCGGACTAACGCTAATGGCAATGAAGTGGTTTTTCCCTTCCTCCTCAACCTTATAGATTGGGCGGGCCGACTCGCGTCCATAGGCCTTGCCTTGCTGACCCACGATCTCTCCCTCAGTGAGGGCTTTCATGATGATCGACTGTATTTCTACATCTTTAGTGAACCCGACGACTTCAAAATCACGGTAATGATTTTGTCTGATGTGCCTCCACCCCTCCCCCTTTGACTTGTCTCCTTTTTTGTCTTTTCCAATCCAGCCAGTGAGCATAAAAACAGGTCTCAACTCCTGCTTACCGCCAACATTTACAAGTCTTCTACCCACTGCCTCGGTAGGCTCGTATTTAACACGGCTATTTCTGGATTCGACCCATTGACGCAAACCGGTGGAGGCGCTGTCTTTCAGCGCATAATTGGGCTCTGCCCTTGAGCCGCCTGCAGTGGCCGCCGTGTTGGCGTCCTTGCTTTGCTTGGGCTGCTGATTCCTTTGCTTCCTGCCCTTGGGCAATACAAATCCGTCGTCATCCTCATTGGGATCTCGGTCCGCCAACCCTTGGTCGTCGAGGCGCGAGACGGGATTGTTCCTTACCATGCTGTACAGGTTCAGCCCGTCTACCGTGCCAGCGGGATCGGCACTGAGCCACCGTCCGGCCCAGGATTGGTAATAGCGATAGCCGTAGTAATAGAGCCCCGT